>NZ_JBFTRT010000057.1:0-13174 GCF_056399685.1 Pedobacter sp. 01N416 | reverse complement strand
CCTTATAGCTTCACCTGGACTAACCCAGCTGTAGGAAATTACAACCTTACCGCTAAAGCAACYGATAATAACGGAGGAACAAAGGTATCAGATACGGTTAGTGTAATCATCAATACCTTGCCAACCGTGGCCATCAGTTCACCRGCAAACMATACKGTGTTAACGGCTGGTACCAATGTTRYTATTGATGCCAATGCYRCTGATACCGATGGAACAATCAGCAAGGTGGAGTTCTACCAGGGTTCAACCCTGGTAGGTGAATCTACAGCTGCGCCATATAGCTTTAACTGGAATAATCCTACAGCAGGAAATTACAGCCTTACCGCTAAAGCAACTGATAATAATGGAGGAACAACAATATCAGACACCGTTGAGGTTACCATCAATACCTTGCCAACGGTAGCCATCAGTTCACCAACAGGCAATGCTGTATATACAGCGGGTGCTAATGTTGTCCTAAAGGCCAATGCTGGTGATACTGATGGAACAATTAGCAAAGTAGAGTTTTATGAAGGCAGTACTTTGTTAGGGCAATCTACCGCTGCACCATATATCTTTATCTGGAATAATCCTGGTCCAAGATTTTATAAGATCACTGCGAAGGCCACCGACAATAATGGTGGAACAGCTGTTGCAGATACGGTTAGGATTAAGATAAATGCCATACCAACGATAGCCATCGTTTCGCCGGCAAACAATGCTGTATTCACAGGGGGAACGAACGTTACCATTAAAGCCGATGCGGCTGATACAGACGGAACAATCAGCAAAGTAGAGTTTTATCAGGGCAGTACATTGCTTGGTCAGTCAAGCACTGCACCTTACAATTTTACCTGGAATAATCCTGCTGCAGGAACTTATGCCCTTACAGCCAAGGCAATGGATAACAACGGCGGAGCAACAGCTTCTAATGTGGTTAACATTACGGTGAACACCTTGCCAACAGTGGCCATCACCTCACCTGCAAACAATGCTGTATTCCAATTGGGAACGAACGTTACCATTAATGCCGATGCTGCCGACGCCGATGGAACAATTGCCAAAGTAGAATTTTATCAGGGCAGCACATTGTTGGGTCAGTCAACCACTGCACCATATAGCTTCACCTGGAATAATCCTACAACAGGTAATTACAGTCTTACCGCTAAAGCAACCGATAACAACGGAGGAACAACAGTTTCTGGAGCGGTTTACATTGCAGTTAATACTTTGCCTACGGTGGCCATCACCTCACCAGCAAACAATGCCGTATTTACCACAGGATCGGATCTGGCCATTAGTGCCAACGCCGCCGATGCCGATGGAACAGTAGCCAAAGTGGAGTTTTACCAGGGCAGCACCCTGTTGGGTAAGTCTATAACTGCGCCTTACAGTTTTACCTGGGCCAGCCCTAGTGCAGGAACCTATGCGCTTACAGCCAAGGCAACCGATAATAATGGGGGAACAACTATATCTGCTATTGTAAATGTTAATGTGAGTGCTGCGCCGACAGTGGCTATTGCCGCTCCGGTAAACAATGCTGTATTTACGTCAAATTCGAATATTACCCTTAATGTCAATACTACCGGAACAATTGTTAAAGTAGAGTTTTATCAAGGATCAACTTTGTTGGGCCAATCTACAACGGCACCCTATAACATGGTGTGGAATAATGTTCCTTCTGGAACGTATACGCTTACTGCAAAAGCAACCGATAATTTAGGCAGGGTGGCAACATCTTTAGCTGTTACGGTGAAGGTAAACGCCCCACAGGCTTTAACTGTTAATCCGGTGGCCGATGCATTTGTACGGGATGGTGTTTTTGCGAACGCCAATAACGGAAGCTCAAAAAGCCTGGATGTGAGCAGCGATAACTGGTCTGCGTTCAGAGAATCTTACCTGCGTTTCGATTATAGTACATTTTCGGGTTCAGCAGTAAACAGTGCAAAGATCAGGCTATATGCTTCCCGTATCGATGTTAATCCATCGAGGATTGTATCGGTATATGGCCTGGCCAATACCACCTGGGGAGAAGGCACCATTACCTGGAACAACAAACCAGCAGAAAGTGGTACATTGCTTGGTAGCTATACTGTTAAAAATACGGCTCGTGCCTGGTACGAACTGGATGTAACCGCCTATATCAATAGCCAGCTTGCTTTAGGGAAAAAAATCATTTCTATCAAGCTGATCAATCAGGGAGTAAAAGGATCTGGTAACCTGGTCAGTTTTAATTCGCGCGAGGCAACCAGCAATAAGCCAGAACTGTTATTGAACCAGGAAGCCGGTGCAGTGAATTTTGAAGAGTTTCCATTAAACACCAATATTGGAAACGCCCTCGAATCATTGCTTGCACTAAAAGTTACTGCATGGCCAAATCCAAGTACAACTGGGTTTAAAGTGCAGGTAGAAAGCCCTAGCAGCGATGCATTACAGTATAGGGTTTATAATATAGCCCAGCAACTGGTTAAAGAAGCTAAAACAGCGGTTAACGAACAGTTAACTTTCGGGTCTGAACTCCCTGCCGGTGTATACATGGTAGAGGTACGACAAGGCACAGAAAGAAAGGTTGTAAAAGTAATCAAGTTATAACCATTTTTTTTAATATTATTGAAAAAGAGAGTGCCCAAAAGCACTCTCTTTTTTTGTGCACTTATTTGCAAATTAGGGGTTCTTATTTCTTTTAAAAGGCCGTTTGTTTTAAGAACATGCCTGTAATACAGTTACATCCATTCCAGCTTTTTTGTGTAACACATTTTGTTACAATAAAGCGCAAGCCTTTAAGTTTCTACACTGAAAATCACCTAAAAGGCATCAAAAAGCCTTAAAATTTAAGGTTTTCACACCATTAGTTTAAGATTTTCCCCATATAATCATCTTGCCATTATAGAATTTTACAGGCTAACCAAGCCGGGTAATCGGTCAATATAAAACAACTAACCAACAAACCAATGAACCAGTTTTTACGAAATGTAAACAGCTTGGGCTTTTGGGAATTTTGCACCAAGCTGCTAATCCCTGGTCGTCGAGCTTGTTCGATCCCAAAAAAAGCCGATCGGTGCAGCAATACCTTTTTTGCCAAAGCATAGGATTTAATAACAACCTGATCGAATTTAGAATTACCACTGATGCATAATGCCCCAGTTTCTTAAAACCTAACCAATTGTATGATGAAAAGAAAATCATTGAACTGTATTAATCAAATTATTAGAAGCGCATGAAAAAAAATTACTTGATATTTTTTGTTGTGACAGTAGGGCTACTCGTTCACAATGAAATTAATGCTTCTCCATTTAATAAACTTAAAAATCCTCGCCATCAACCAATGGGTTATGGGCTATTGGATAAAACTTTTACCCGGGTATTTATTTCTGTTTCAGGAAAAGTAGTTGACGAAACGGGGCAGCCTTTACCAGGTGTTTCGGTTAAAATAAAAGGAAAATCGGGTGGTGTACAAACCAGTAACGATGGGAGCTTTACCATTAATGCAAATACAGGTGATATAATTCAGTTTATGTCTGTTGGCTACAAAACAATAGAGCGTGAGGTTAATGGGCAAACTGTACTTAAGATACGTATGGAACCTCAGCAAAATGATCTTGATGCGGTAGTTGTGGTAGGTTACGGACAGAAAACAAAAGCAACCAATGTTGGGGCGCTTTCTTCTATATCTACAAAAGAACTTAAGCAGAACCCGGTTACCAACTTAAGTAATGCCCTTGCAGGTCGTTTACCAGGTTTAATTACCCAGCAACGTGGTGGAGAGCCAGGACGCGATGATGCCAGTCTTTTAATTAGGGGTATAACTACCTTAAGTTCGGCAAGTGCAGCACCATTGGTATTGGTTGATGGCGTTGAACGGCCTTTTTCGCAGATCGATTTTAATGAGGTCGAATCGGTATCGATTTTGAAAGATGCCTCGGCAACAGCAGTTTTTGGTGTTAGGGGCGCTAATGGTGTGGTATTGGTAACTACCAGGAGAGGTGTTGCAGGCAAAACACAGATATCGATGTCTGCAAATTATGGCTTACAAAGCCCAGCCCGCTTACCCAACTTTGTGGGTTCGTACGATTATGCTACACTAAGAAATGAGGCTGTACTAAATGATAACCCGAATGCAGTAGCACCTTATACACAGCAACAGCTTGATGGTTACAAGAACCATAGCGATCCTTTCTTGTATCCTGATGTTGATTATTACAAGGAATTTTTGAAAGAGTTTACCCCGCAATCAAATGTAAATATCAATATAAGTGGAGGGGGTAATATAGCACGTTATTTTGTTTCAGGCAGTTTTGCAGATCAGCAGGGGATTTACAAAAATACAAAAGGCGATTTCTTTGATGCAAACTCGCGTTTTCAGCGGTTTAACTTCCGTTCGAATATCGACATTAATGCCACTAAAACAACCTTGATTTCTGTAAACATGGCGGCTATAGGAGGCGTGAAAAATAGCCCTTATGCCGTGAGTGGTGGTAGTGTTACCGGTTATGGGGGCGCAGGCGATATGTTCAGCGGTTTGTCGCGTACGGCACCAAATGAAATGAATCTCTTAAATCCTGATGGTACCTATGGCGCCAGTAACCGCCCTGCAAAAGTGCAGCGGAATATCCTGGGTGATTTAAGAGAGCGCGGTGTGACCAAAGAGTATAACAGTACCGTAGAAATAAGTGTGGTTGCTAATCAGAAACTTGATTTTATTTTAAAAGGCCTGAGTGCCAAGGCTAACCTGGCTTTTAACAGTTATTATACACAGTTTTACAATACCTTCCGCGGAAATAGTGGCGATATCGCCAGTGCATACCGAAGATATTCTGTAGATGGTATCGATGCCAACGGACAGTATATATACACACAGCGAACTGGTACCTATAATCCTTTGGTATCTACCAATAGTGCTTATGCAGATGGCAGTAACCGTAATTTTTACCTGGAAGGATCTTTGTTCTGGCAGGGAAAAACCGGTAAACACGATATTACCGCTTTGTTGCTCTACAACCAGCAAAGAAAAACAAATAATACCGTTACATCCAGTTCACTTACCGATTGGCCGTTTTCTAGAATGGGCGCGGTTGGCCGTGTTACCTATGGTTACGACAATAAGTATTTTGCAGAGGTAAATGCCGGTTATAACGGTTCAGAAAACTTTCAGGATGGTCAGCGTTTTGGCTTTTTCCCTTCCTTTTCTGCCGGTTGGTTAATCTCCAATGAAGATTTTATTAAAAATAGCCTGCCTGCCATTACTTATCTGAAGTTAAGAGGATCAATTGGCCAGGTGGGTAACGATGCGGTGACGGGAAGAAGATTTTTATACTACAATAATGCTTACAGCTCAGGCACAGGATATAGTTTTGGTCTGGCACAAGGTACATCAGTTGGCGGACTGGTTGAGGGTGCAATACCTACCAATGGCGTAACCTGGGAAAGAGAAACCAGTTCGAATATCGGTTTAGATTTAAACCTATGGGGTAAAAAATTTGGTTTGGTAGCCGATGTCTTTTATAAAAAACGTGTTGATATTTTAACTTCCCCGGCAAGTACACCAGTGGTAGCAGGCATTACCTTACCGGTACAGAACATTGGCCAGGTAGAAAACAAAGGTTTTGAGATTGAAGCCAATAYTGCACATCAAATCGGGAATGTAAATGTTTGGCTGAGGGGGAACTTCGCTTTTGCCCGTAACAAGATCCTGGCGCAGGACGAGCCAACGCCAAGATACGAATGGATGGCCCGTACCGGAAGAAGTGTTGGGCAAAGCTGGGGCTATCTGACTGATGGTTTTTATAACAACCAGAGCGAGGTAGATAACAGAACCATACAGGCTTATTTCAGCGGGCGTTTACAGCCAGGTGATTTTAAGTATAAGGATATTAACGGGGACGGCATGATCAATTCTTATGACATGGTTCCGGTTGGAAAACCAACTTTCCCTGAAATTACCTATGGCTTTAGCACTGGCTTCAGCTGGAAAGGTTTAGATGTAAGCGTATTATTTGCCGGATCAAGCAATACTTCCATGTTTGTTTCGGCCGAAGTAGCCTGGGAGTTTTTTAACGGTGGGAAAGTACTGGAATATCACTTAAACAGGTGGACGCCTAGTACTGCAGCTACCGCTACTTACCCACGTTTATCAAGCGATCCACAGAGTACGGATAACAATTATGTTGATTCTGATTTCTGGATTAGGGATGCCTCGTTTATCCGCCTTAAAAATGCCGAGATCGGTTATACTTTCGCCGATGGCTTAGTTAAAAAATTAAGATTGGGTAGCCTGAGATGTTATGTAAACGGCCAAAACCTATTTACCTACAGTAAGGGTATCAAATACCTGGATCCGGAAAACAGAAACAGCCGTGGCTGGTATTACCCACAATCGGTGGTTTATAACGCCGGGTTATCCGTTAATTTTTAATCTGAAAATTATGAAAATCAAAATATATCAAATCCTCATGGCAGCCCTTTTGGGGACGGGAATTGCCGGTTGCCAGAAAGAATTTTTAGCAGCACCTCCAAATAATGTAACCACAACCGATTCTACAGTTTTTAGTAATGAGCTGCAGTGCCGCCAATACCTGGCCAATATTTACGCCAGCATGCCTTCAAACCAGCTCAACAGAAATAGCGGACAGCTGGCCGATGGCTGTTTCGAATCGGAGCAGGGCATACAATGGTCGCCTTTCCAGGTATATAATGTAAATGCCTACAACGGTGGTGCGGGCAATGTTGATAATGCTTACGGCACTTATTATCCGATGATCCGTAAATGCAATATTTTCGTAAAGAACGAGAAATACATGAAATTTACGCCGGCTAATGCGGCTTATTTTAAAGCCGAAAACCGCTTTTTGCGTGCATTCGCCTATTTTGAACTGTTAAAGCGTTACGGCGGTGTACCCATTATCGATTCGGTTTGGATCTATGATGCCGAAGACATTAAACCTGAATTTGGCAAGCAGTTAAAACGTTCGAGTTTTGATGCAACGGTTAAGTTTATCCTAAAAGATTTAGATTATGCATCAGCCAACCTGCCGTGGATCTGGCCCAATGCCACCACCGATTTTGGTCGTGCCTGCAAATCGGCGAGTATGGCCATGAAATCGAGGTTGTTGTTATATGCTGCAAGTCCGTTATTTAATGCCAACCAGCCGCACTTAAGCGATGCGAATTGTCCTGATTCTTTATTTAAATATCCTTCATATAACATTCAGCGCTGGAAAACAGCCATGGATGCTGCAAAGGATTTTATAGATGCCAATACTGCAGAAGCACTCAAATACCAGCTTTACAGTAATTATGGTGATATGTTTATCAATGTAAGGGGTAATGCTAATAATAAAGAGGTAATCTTTTCTCATGCAAACCAGGTGGCCGGGCCAGCTCAATCCAACCCAACACTAAACCTGGTGGATATGTACGATATGGTGAATGGAAAGCCTATTTCTGATCCAACATCGGGATACAATGACCAGGATCCTTATAAAAACCGCGATCCCCGCTTATTGCAAACCATTTTAACCAATGGTGTAGCCTGGGCCGGAAGAACATTTGAGCCATTTATTAACGGCGGGCAAGATTACAACGGAGACCGGACCATTACCGGTATGTTGCAAAAAAAATATGTGGGTATAACCGCGCAGAACCAGGGAGCATCCCGCTTTATATTTTACAGGCTGGCAGAACTTTACCTGAATTATGCAGAGGCACAGAACGAATTTGAAGGTGGGCCTAATGCCAATTCATATACTTATGTTAATCTGGTGCGCACAAGGGCAGGTATGCCTGCATTTCCAACTGGTTTAAACCAGGCAGATTTTGCCGCAAAGTTAAAAAAGGAACGGATACTGGAATTTGCTTTCGAAGAAACAAATCTCTTTGATGAGCGCCGCTGGCTAATGGCCGAAAGTTTGGATGCGGGTTCTTTTTATGGATTTAAAATCAATAAAAATGCCAACGGAACTTTTAGCTATAGCCGTACAGCATTCGAAAAACGAAGTTTTCTGAAAAGATTTTACCTCTATCCGATACCTGAGGTAGAAATCTTTAAATCACCAGAGCTGAAGCAAAATCCAGGATGGTTTTAGGTATCAGTAACCCCATTAATAATCAGAATTTATCAGACTTAATATATTATACATGAGTTGTTTGAAAATGATCACGGTACTATTTTTAAGTTGTGTTTGCGTTATACACGCACAGGCACAACAAAAAATCCGGATTACCATAGTTGATCAGAATAGAAACCCAGTAGCCGGTGCTGGGATCAAGGTTTACTCTTCAGGGAAAAAGGACATCACCAATACCAAGGGCGAGGTATTGCTTGCATTGAACGATACTGACACTGTAGCGGTACAGGCAGAAAATTACCTGGCTAAAATTGCAGCAATAAATACAAAAACCGAAAAAATATCCATTACACTGGATGCCTCAAAACCATGGGAAGGCAATATAGAGCTGCCATGGATGAGCCAGAACAAAAAATACAGCACTGCTGCTGTATCTACAGTTAGCGGTGCGCAGCTGTCGAAAAACCCAGAACCGAACTCTTCAAATCTTTTAGGAGGGAATCTTGCTGGTCTGTTTGCCCGACAGAACAGTAGCGAACCTGGATATGATGGCTCTCTTTTAAACATCAGAGGCTTTAGCTCTTACAATGCGCTCACACCATTAACCTATGTAGATGGAATTGAAAGAGATATCCAGCAAATAGATCCGTTGGAATTGGAAACAGTTACCATTTTAAAGGATAATGCCGCGAACGGGGCTTTTGGCATCAGAGGATCTGGTCGTTCTATTATGGCCACCACGAAAAGAGGTTTGGCCAATACCAGCGAAGTTTCTTTTGTGGCACAAAGGGGGATTCAGTATACAGGAGCTTCGCCTGAATTTTTAGGTGCTCAACAATACATGCAGCTCTATAACGAAGGTGCGGTTAACGATGGCCTTCCTGCAAAATATTCGCAGGCACAGATAGATGCCTATAACAATCCGGGCAGAGATCAGATGTTATATCCAGATGTGAACTGGAATGATGAAATGCTGAAGAAAACCACCAGTCAATCTCGCTACAACCTGATGTTCAGGGGAGGCAACAACGATTTTCGCTATTATGTGATGATGGGATACCTGAACCAGGGCGGCATTTTTAAAAATGGCGATGTAAACAAAGAGCAGTATGGCTTTAGTAATAACATCGATTTTAAACGTTATAACTTTAGAACAAACCTCGATTTTCAGGCAACCAAAAGGCTGTTGCTTTCCCTTGATCTTTCGGGCCGTTTAGAAGATAGAAATTACCCTGGAACGGGTACAAGTACAATTTTTAATGCGGTTTCTACCTATCCAGGTAATGAATTTCCGGTGAAATATCCCGATGGTAAAATTGGTGGCACTTCGCAGTTTCAGAATAACCCATATGGCTTACTAACCAGCACGGGCTATGCTACAGAATTTAGGCGCAATTTTTTGGGAACCATTAAATTAAAGCACGATCTGGATATGATTACACCAGGACTTTCCATCAATGGTGCCTTTGCTTTCGATAATTACTTTTATACCAATGGTGGGCGTTCTAAAACATTTGCAGTTTATCAGCTACAGCCTGATAATACCTACAAGAGTTTCGGTACCGAAGGTTTGCTCAATGTGGTATCAAGAGCTAACAGTCAAGATAGAAGAACAACTTTTTATACCAACCTGGCTTACCAGCGTGAATTTGGAAAACACAGGGTAGAAGGTTTTCTTAATTACAACCAGAGCTACCAGAACGGAAACGGTTTTGATTTTCCTTATGCATCGCAGGGATTTGCCTCACGGTTGAGTTATGTATTTGATCAGCGTTACATTGCCGAATTTAATGGGTCGTATAGTGGTTCTGGGAATTTACCAGAAGGCAAACGTTTTGGCTTTTTTCCTAGCTTCTCTGCAGGGTGGATTGTTTCGGAAGAGGCTTTTATGAAAAACCAGGAGGTGATCAATTACCTGAAAATCCGTGGCTCATTTGGTTATACAGGCAATGCTGATATTACCGGAATAGGAACACAGCGTTTTCTTTATCAGAATTTTTATACCGGTGGTGCTAGCTATGTATTTGGCAATAACCCATCTGCTTTAGGTGGAAGAACACAGGCCAGACTGGCCAACCCAGATGTAACCTGGGAGACTTTAAGACAGGCCAATGTAGGTTTCGACCTCTACTTTTTAAAAGAACGTTTAAGATTGTCGGTGGATATGTTTAAAGAGAGAAGAACAGACATCTTAGCCACGCCGATTATTTCAGGAACAATGGGGATTGCTACTGCACCTTACAATCAGGGTATTATGGATAATAAAGGCCTGGATGGAGAATTGTCTTACCACTATGAAAAGAATAAGCTCGGATTCTCTATTGCCGTTCTTGGATCGTGGACAGAAAATACTGTAGTATTTAATAATGAAGTTTTCCGCCCTTACGATTACCTGAAAAGAACCGGCAAACCTTTAAGTGGCGCATTTGGGATGATCAGTGAAGGTTTTTACACGGCAGCCGAAGCTGCAAAGATCAATAATGAACTCGCTCTGCCTGCGGCCAATAAAACCATTCCATTACCGTTGTTTGGTGCGGTGAAACCTGGTGATATGAAATACAGGGATTTGAATGGCGACAATCTGATTGATGTGTATGATCAAACCTATTTGGGCAGTATTTTGCCTAAATATTTTTATGGCATCCGTGGAGGGTTCCGCTATGCTAAATTCGACCTTTCATTCCTGCTTCAGGGGGCTGCTGGTGGTATAGTTGATCTACGTAATGTAAGCACACAGGGATTTCAGGGCGGTGCTAAACCAAGCACATTCGTATTAAACCGCTGGACGCCAGAAACAGCTGGTACAGCAGATTTTCCACGCCTGTCTGTGGTGAATAACGCACTGAATTATCAAGTCTCAGATTACTGGGTTCATAAGAGCGACTACCTGAAACTGAAAAATGTGGAGGTAGGGTTTTCTACTGCGATCCGCAATAAAGGAAAAGTGGTGATTGATAAAATGCGGGTTTTTGTGAATGGTTCAAACCTGTTTATCATCGATAAACTACCGGTAAAATGGATGGACCCTGAAATGTCGGGTGCAGGTATCGGAAATTATCCCCGCATGCGCATTGTAAATATAGGTGGACAGTTCACCTTTTAATTTTTGTTTTAATCATGATGGTCAATTGGCCATGCATCAATAAAAATATATTGTAATGAAAAAAAGTATTCTTATCCTGATCTGTGCTTCCGCAATACTGCTTTCCTGTAAAAAAAGCCTGCTGGATAGCCCTCCTGAAATTGTGGTACCGGAAAAATTGATTTTTACAGAAATCAATTATGTAACCGAGTTTGTAAACGACATTTATGGCGCTACGCTGCAAAGTGGTTTTAGTATCACTTCGAGCCTCACTTTTATCGAAACAGCTACTGATGATGCCAAACTTAATAACCTCTCTGCAGAGGTGCAAAGATTTGGTACCGGTGCCTGGAGTGCAGATAATAACCCCGACAATTTATGGAACTATTATTACACAGGTATCCGCAAATGCAATAAATTCTTTGAGCAGGTGGGCCAGGTAAATACTGTAGACCATGGCGCGCCGATTATCATCAATAACATCACGGCAGCGGAACAGAAACAGCGACTGATCGGCGAAGTGTATTTCTTGAGGGCCTATTTTTATGCAGAACTGATTAAAAGATATGGCGGTGTCCCCTTACTTACCAAGACCATTAACACTGGAGCTGATGCAAATATACCAAGGGCAAGTTATGAGGATGGGGTAAAACTTATTTTAAAAGATTGCGATTCAGCCTTTAACCGTTTGCCGGTTGATTATACCGCATCAAATGTGCAAAACTACTATGGAAGGGCCACAAAATGGTCTGCCCAGGCGCTGAAGGCGAGGGTATTACTTTACGCTGCCAGCCCGCTGAATAATCCTTCAAACGATGCCTCGAAATGGGAGGCTGCGGCGGCTGCTGCCTTACCTTTTGCTAATGGTACTGCTCCTTTTTCGCTTACGGCAATCAGCAATAACATGGCCAATTACGAGGCGAATTTTAGGGGGAATCCTTATGCAAACAAGGAAATGATCTGGGTACAGAACGAATCGAACCAGAATTACCTGGAGGTTAGAAATTATGCTGTAGGCTTTGATAGAGGAGGAGGTGGTGTCGGCCCTTCACAAAACTTGGTGGATGCTTTTGAAATGAAAACAACCGGAAAACCCATTAGCGAAGCAGGTTCAGGCTACAACCCAGCACAACCGTATTTAGATCGTGATCCAAGATTAGATGCCACCATTTTACGTGATGGTTTAACTTATAACGGACGTGTGATTGATATTACCCGCGGGGGCGCAGATGGACCAGATAAGACCAATGGTACCGCTACAGGCTATTACCTTAAAAAATTCCTCGATCCGGCACTCAACTTAACCAATAGTCAGACTTCACGCCATTTTTGGATATTTTTCCGATTACCAGAAATGTTGTTGAATTATGCCGAGGCCCGCAATGAAACAGTTGGTGCCGATGTATCGGTATACGCCGCGGTAAATGCCATCAGAACAAGAGTAGGGATGCCTGCTTTACCAGCTGGATTATCTCAGGCGCAGATGCGTGAGCGGATACGCAACGAAAGAAGAGTAGAGTTGGCTTTTGAAGGCCACCGCCCATGGGATGTACGTAGATGGAAAATTGGCGAAAGTACCCTTGGTGCTCCTTTAAGGGGGATAAGCGTAAGCAGGCAGGGAACCACCACCACTTATACTCCTTCTTTAATCCAAAACATGGTATTCCTTCCTAAAATGTATCTATACCCAATACCGCAAAACGAGGTAGATGCCAATGCCGGCATTGGTCGTCAGAATCAAAATCCGGGCTGGTAAATCAATTAGGGAGTCTTAAAATGAATAGCAATCAATCTAACCAAAATGAAAAAAACATCCCTATTGTTGTGCCTCCCGCTTTTTTTTACAGCTTGTAAGAAAAGTGTTCCGGTAGAAACTGTTGAAACACCACCCCCGGTCGTAGCCGTTGACACCGGCTTTACAAGTGATCACAAGTATAATTTAAATGTGGTGTACTTTGTGCCGACAGATAATCCTGCCAAGGCTGAATATGAACGTAGAATAAGTGATATAATTTTGTCCGCCCAGACCTATTATGGAGACCTATTATGG
>NZ_JBFTRT010000056.1:0-13192 GCF_056399685.1 Pedobacter sp. 01N416 | reverse complement strand
AAAAGAATCGGAACGGCGGATGTCGGGAAGATAGAAAAAAAAGATTGAGATAAACAGAAACACAGGAGAGAGGAAGAAGACTTTCCGCAACTGAAGTTTAACGATATATAAGTGATCGGCCGCGAGGTTTACCAGATCAACAAGTTCTTAAAAGAGATGTCAATGTAGCGTAGCGAGGTAATGGAGTACCGATCAAAGTACATGATTACGTAGCTTTATTTTAAAGGTGGTGTCTAACAGACAACATAACAAAAAAGAAGACTATTTTTAACAATAGTTAAAACTGGTCAGCATCTTACAACACATTTTACAATGGAGAGTTTGATCCTGGCTCAGGATGAACGCTAGCGGCAGGCCTAATACATGCAAGTCGAACGATATTAAGGGGCTTGCTCCTTAAGAAAGTGGCGCACGGGTGCGTAACGCGTATGCAACCTACCTTAATCTGGGGGATAGCCCGGAGAAATCCGGATTAATACCGCATAAAATCACAGGATGGCATTATCCAATGATCAAACATTTATGGGATTGAGATGGGCATGCGTGTCATTAGCTAGTTGGCGGGGTAACGGCCCACCAAGGCGACGATGACTAGGGGATCTGAGAGGATGGCCCCCCACACTGGTACTGAGACACGGACCAGACTCCTACGGGAGGCAGCAGTAAGGAATATTGGTCAATGGAGGCAACTCTGAACCAGCCATGCCGCGTGCAGGAAGACTGCCCTATGGGTTGTAAACTGCTTTTATCCGGGAATAAACCACATTACGTGTAATGTGCTGAATGTACCGGAAGAATAAGGATCGGCTAACTCCGTGCCAGCAGCCGCGGTAATACGGAGGATCCAAGCGTTATCCGGATTTATTGGGTTTAAAGGGTGCGTAGGCGGCCTGTTAAGTCAGGGGTGAAAGACGGTAGCTCAACTATCGCAGTGCCCTTGATACTGATGGGCTTGAATGGACTAGAGGTAGGCGGAATGAGACAAGTAGCGGTGAAATGCATAGATATGTCTCAGAACACCGATTGCGAAGGCAGCTTACTATGGTCTTATTGACGCTGAGGCACGAAAGCGTGGGGATCAAACAGGATTAGATACCCTGGTAGTCCACGCCCTAAACGATGAACACTCGCTGTTGGCGATACACAGTCAGCGGCTAAGCGAAAGCGTTAAGTGTTCCACCTGGGGAGTACGCTCGCAAGAGTGAAACTCAAAGGAATTGACGGGGGCCCGCACAAGCGGAGGAGCATGTGGTTTAATTCGATGATACGCGAGGAACCTTACCCGGGCTTGAAAGTTAGTGAATCATTTAGAGATAAATGAGTGAGCAATCACACGAAACTAGGTGCTGCATGGCTGTCGTCAGCTCGTGCCGTGAGGTGTTGGGTTAAGTCCCGCAACGAGCGCAACCCCTATGTTTAGTTGCCAGCACGTTATGGTGGGGACTCTAAACAGACTGCCTGTGCAAACAGAGAGGAAGGAGGGGACGACGTCAAGTCATCATGGCCCTTACGTCCGGGGCTACACACGTGCTACAATGGATGGTACAGAGGGCAGCTACATAGCAATATGATGCGAATCTCACAAAGCCATTCACAGTTCGGATTGGGGTCTGCAACTCGACCCCATGAAGTTGGATTCGCTAGTAATCGCGTATCAGCAATGACGCGGTGAATACGTTCCCGGGCCTTGTACACACCGCCCGTCAAGCCATGGAAGTTGGGGGTACCTAAAGTATGTAACCGCAAGGAGCGTCCTAGGGTAAAACCGATAACTGGGGCTAAGTCGTAACAAGGTAGCCGTACCGGAAGGTGCGGCTGGAATACCTCCTTTCTGGAGTAGCACCGCCTACTCGCCACGCAACATGATATTTCTAATTAAGGTAGAAGGTGAAAGACCAGAGCTGAAAGGCAGACAGTACAGATACCGGATACTTTAATAAAAAACAAGAGAAAAAAAGAAACACCCAGAAGACAACGGAGTGCRRCCTAATAAAGGTATAAGCATAACGGAACGGAAGATGGGGAAAGCCAAAGGAAAGCAGTAGCGGTAAGATACTATATACTGCATACGGACGCCGACCTTAAAATCAACAGTCCCGTAGCTCAGCCTGGTTAGAGCACTACACTGATAATGTAGGGGTCTCCAGTTCAAATCTGGACGGGACTACACGTTTGAGTTTTCAATCGGCAGTTTACAGTGAGCAGTTTTAATAACTGGAAACCTGCAACTGTTAACTGACAACTGCATTCTGGGGGATTAGCTCAGCTGGCTAGAGCGCCTGCCTTGCACGCAGGAGGTCAACGGTTCGACTCCGTTATTCTCCACTTTTGAGCTTTAAAGCTTRAAGACCAAAGCAGAAAGCTTTCAAAAAACAGGAATACAAAGATTGCCGGGATAGGTGATATACATTGACATGATTAAGAAAAGAAGAAACGCCATGGGGCACATATATATAAAGATATATATGAAACGGTTCGAGACCGCGGTTTTTTACTAACTAGGATAAGCTAAAGGCTTAGGCCGGGGACAATGAAACCCCCAGCCTTTATACCCTCTACCTTAACCTTGGTAAAGTTCTTTGACATATTGGAAGAAGTTAAAAAAGAAGAGCAAACAACAATAGGCGACTGTTGTGTTTGTGCTCACCAACCCAATGGGCAACCGGAAGGAAGGTATGAGACATCATGACAAGAGCAAAAAAGCATACCATATGGCGCAAAAGGCATATGAGTAGAAGAAAGTAATAAAGAGTACACGGGGGATGCCTTGGCTCTCAGAGGCGATGAAGGACGTGATAAGCTGCGATAAGCTTCGGGTATTTGCAAATAGGAATTGATCCGAAGATTTCCGAATGGGGCAACCCGGCATGTTGAAGACATGTCACATATAATGAGCAAACCTGCCGAACTGAAACATCTAAGTAAGCAGAGGAAGAGAAAATAACAATGATTTCCTAAGTAGTGGCGAGCGAAAGGGAAAGAGCCCAAACCTACCTTGTTACGGCAAAGTGGGGGTTGTAGGACTGCAACATGGCATCAGCAAACAGAAGTGGAATGGGATGGGAAGCCCAGCGATACACGGTGATAGCCCGGTACACGTATAGAATGCTGGCCTAGCAGTATCCTGAGTACCGCGAGGTCGGAGACGCCTTGTGGGAATCTGCCGGCACCATCCGGTAAGGCTAAATACTCCTGAGAGACCGATAGTGAACCAGTACCGTGAGGGAAAGGTGAAAAGAACCCCGAACAGGGGAGTGAAATAGAACCTGAAACCGTGTACTTACAAGCGGTCGGAGCRTMCAAGTKGYGTGACGGCGTGCCTTTTGCATAATGAGCCTACGAGTTACTCCTCTCTGGCAAGGTTAAGTGYYTMAGGCACGGATCCGAAGCGAAAGCGAGTCTGAATAGGGCGTATAGTCAGAGGGGGTAGACGCGAAACCTTGTGATCTACCCATGGACAGGTTGAAGGTGCGGTAACACGTACTGGAGGACCGAACCGATAAACGTTGAAAAGTTTCCGGATGATCTGTGGGTAGGGGTGAAAGGCTAATCAAACTGGGAAATAGCTCGTACTCCCCGAAATGTTTTTAGGAACAGCGTGGATATTAAGTTTCATAGAGGTAGAGCTACTGATTGGGTGCGGGGGAGTCAAATCCTACCAAATCCAGACAAACTCCGAATGCTATGAAATATGATCTGCAGTGAGGCGCGGGGTGCTAAGGTCACGCGCCGAGAGGGAAAGAACCCAGACCATCAGCTAAGGTCCCCAAGTGACAGTTAAGTTGAACTAACGAGGTCCGATTGCACAGACAGCTAGGATGTTGGCTTGGAAGCAGCCATTCATTTAAAGAGTGCGTAACAGCTCACTAGTCGAGCGATCGGGCATGGATAATAAACGGGCATTAAACTGTTCACCGAAGCTATGGGATTGAAATATATCGGTAGGGGAGCATTCTAKMKRCAGYGAAGGTATCTGGTAATGGGTGCTGGAGYKTMTAGAAAAGCAAATGTAGGCATAAGTAACGATAAGGCGGGAGAGAAACCCGCCCACCGAAAGGATAAGGTTTCCTGATCAACGCTAATCGGATCAGGGTCAGTCGGGACCTAAGGAGAACCCGAAGGGGAAATTCGATGGACAACTGGTTAATATTCCAGTACTTTTTATAACTGCGATGTGGGGACGGAGTAGTGACACTGCCGCGATCTGACGGAATAGATCGTTAAAGACAGTAGGTATTAGRACGGTAGGCAAATCCGCCGAYCTAGCTGAAAGTCGATAGTACCGCGAGCCTTCGGGTAAGCGGATAGCGCAGGTAATCAGACTTCCAAGAAAAACCGCTAAGCTTCAGGTTATAAAAACCCGTACCGCAAACCGACACAGGTATCCGGGAAGAGGATTCTAAGGTGCTCGAGTGAATCATGGCTAAGGAACTCGGCAAAATGGCCCTGTAACTTCGGGAGAAGGGGCGCTTGCAGCAATGTAAGCCGCAGTGAAAAGGCCCAGGCGACTGTTTAACAAAAACACATGGCTTTGCAAAATCGAAAGATGAGGTATAAGGCCTGACACCTGCCCGGTGCTGGAAGGTTAAGAGGGGATGTCATCCGCAAGGAGAAGCATTGAATCGAAGCCCCAGTAAACGGCGGCCGTAACTATAACGGTCCTAAGGTAGCGAAATTCCTTGTCGGGTAAGTTCCGACCTGCACGAATGGTGTAACGATCTGGGCGCTGTCTCAGCCATGAGCTCGGTGAAATTGTGGTCCCGGTGAAGACGCCGGGTACCCGCAACGGGACGGAAAGACCCCATGCACCTTCACTACAATTTAACATTGACATTGGATACAGGATGTGTAGGATAGGTGGGAGGCTTTGAAGCGGCGTCGCTAGGCGTCGTGGAGCCAACGTTGAAATACCACCCTTTCTGTATTCGGTGTCTAATCCCGCTCAGCGGGAGACATTGTTTGATGGGTAGTTTGACTGGGGTGGTCGCCTCCAAAAAGGTAACGGAGGCTTTCAAAGGTAAGCTCAGTACGCTTGGTAACCGTACGCGGAGTGCAATAGCATAAGCTTGCTTGACTGTGAGACAGACAAGTCGATCAGGGTCGAAAGACGGATATAGTGATCCGGTGGTTCTGCATGGAAGGGCCATCGCTCAAAGGATAAAAGGTACGCTGGGGATAACAGGCTGATCTCCCCCAAGAGCTCATATCGACGGGGAGGTTTGGCACCTCGATGTCGGCTCGTCACATCCTGGGGCTGGAGAAGGTCCCAAGGGTTCGGCTGTTCGCCGATTAAAGTGGCACGCGAGCTGGGTTCAGAACGTCGCGAGACAGTTCGGTCCCTATCTGTTGTGGGCGTAGGAATTTTGAGTGGGGCTGACCTTAGTACGAGAGGACCGGGTTGGACTAGCCTCTAGTGAATCTGTTGTTCCGCCAGGGGCATTGCAGAGTAGCTACGCTGGGAATAGATAAGCGCTGAAAGCATCTAAGTGCGAAACTAGCCACGAGATGAGAATTCCATATAGGACCGTAGAAGACTACTACGTTGATAGGCTACAGATGTAAAGGTGGTGACACCACAGTCGAGTAGTACTAATCATCCGAAGCTTTCAAAGCAAACAGACTGTTGTTTGTTCTTCATAATAACTTCTTTCAATAATATGTCATTTAAGCGGAAAGCTAAAAGACCAGAGACTAAAGCGGAATACAGTAGCTTTAAGCTTTGAGCTTTATCCTTTCAGYTCAAATAAAAATATTCAGGTGCCTATATCGGTGGTGTCCACCTCTTCCCATTCCGAACAGAGAAGTTAAGCCCACCAGAGCCGATGGTACTGCGGTAACACGTGGGAGAGTAGGTCGGTGCCAGATCTTAAAAGAAACCCTTTAACAGCAATGTTGAAGGGTTTTCTTCGTTTATARCCTTTCTRTTCCATGCCGTTCAYTTTTCMAACATTAAGGAGTTAAGACAAGTTAAGGCACTGTTCCAATATGATCTTCTTRATGYCCTTAAKCCCTTAATGGTGAAAGGAACTGTAACAGCGGTTATTKCTGCCATTAAAGGAGTTTATGGCCATTCTATTATGCTCCGCTAATTTTTCCAACATTAAGAAGTGAATAAAAGTTAAGGGGCCTGGTGCCGGATGTTCCTTAATGCCTTAATGGTGAAAGGAATTGTAACAGCGGTTAAGGAGTTTATAGCCATTTTATTATGCTCCGCTAATTTTTGCACCATTAAGAAGTCAAGAAAAGTTAAGGGACCTGATGCTGGATGTTCCTTAATGTCCTTAATCCCTTAATGGTGAAAGGAATTGTAACAGCGGTTATTTCTGCCATTAAAGGAGTTAAGATGGGTTAAGGGCCTGTTCTCACAGATTACGCTGATTCCCTTGAGTTTTATACCTTCCGTTCCAGGTTAAATAGCCCTGATGGCAGCGGAAATCCCTTTTTGGCATAGGTAGATTGTCTATCCCAAGGGTTTCCAAAAAGGATTGCAGCGGACAGCAGGACGGAACCCGACCTACATGTTACTGTTACTGCGCTCCTGATAATCAAAAAATTAATCTTTAGATTATGCTTAACAAATAAGTTAACGCTGCATTAAGACTATGTTTCTGGAAAAAGACCTCGATTATTGCCAAGCATTTAAGGATTAGTCTACTCTTAAAGTAGCTGCTCTAAATTGATTATTATACTCTTGTTAAAAAATGTAAAATCTTTCAACCTCAAGGTAATAAAACCGTATTATTGTAATATTACGTACATATTATGATGATGAATGTGAACCTGAAGAAATTAATTTTTCTTGCTTTTATTTTGTGTATAAATTTTGGCGTTTTTGCTCAAAGTAAAAATGTACAACTCCCTGCCAATTGGTTTAACCTCGATTTATTGGAAAACGGATATTTTGGTATCAGTACAGAGAAAGCTTATCGTGAGCTTTTAAAAGATAAAAAACCTAAGCAAAATATTATTGTAGCAGTAATTGATGGTGGAGTGGATACCAAGCACCCTGATTTGCAACATGTTTTATGGACGAATAAAAAAGAAATCCCCGGAAATGGAATAGATGATGACGGCAATGGTTATGTTGATGATATTCATGGCTGGAATTTTATAGGTTCGAAAAAGGGTAACCTGGAGTTTGATAATTTGGAACTGGTGCGGTTATTAAGGATTTATACACCAAAATATCAGTCGACAACTAATTTGACACCTTTAGACAGTACACAAAAAGAAGAATTTAAGCTGTATAAAAAGATGGTTGGYGATTTCGGCAAAAAGTACGAAGATGCCAGCAATACTTTTTCAGTTCTGATTGCCATTAACAAAGTTTTAGATTCTGTAGCCAAGATCAATAAAAAAGAAATCCCTACGATGGAGGATGTTGACCGATATAAAGCCGATGATGAAACTGAAGAGCAGGTAAAAACAATCATCAGAAAAGGTTCTAAAGAGGATGGTAGTTTCGAGAAATTTTATAAGAATATAAAGGACGGGTACAAGCAATACGATGCAATGTTAAAGTACAACTTAAACCCTAAATATGATATGCGTGCACAACTGGTTGGCGATGATTATAGCAATCCTTATCAGAAAGATTATGGGAACAACGATGTAAAAGGCCCTGATGCTTTTCACGGAACACACGTGTCGGGAATTATTGGCGCTGATCGCACAAATTCTGCAGGTATTTTGGGCGTAGCCAATAATGTGAGTATTATGGCCATTAGGGTGGTACCTACAGGTGATGAGCGGGATAAAGATGTAGCCAATGGCATCAGATATGCGGTTGATAACGGTGCTAAAGTAATCAACATGAGTTTTGGTAAAAGTTACAAGTGGGATAAAAAAGCAGTAGACTCGGCAGTAAAATATGCAGAACTTAAAGGCGTATTATTGGTGCATGCAGCCGGAAACGATAACCAGAATAATGATATTGAAGAGAATTTCCCTAATAAGTTTTTCGACAGTAAAGAGGCTGAAGTTTATAAAGAAGCCAATAAAAAGCCTAGCAAGCCAGATTTTACCCCACCTAGGCCTATGTCACAAAATAACGGAATGGGTATGAGGCCAGCTTATGACCGATCTACACTAGTAAAACCTGTACCAATCGACTCAGCAAAGTTTAAGCTGCCGCATGCCAATAATTGGATCGAGGTAGGTGCAAGTGCTTATAAAGATGATGATAACCTCAAAGCCGATTTCTCTAACTATGGCAAATATAATGTAGATGTTTTTGCCCCTGGATTTTTAATCAAATCAACCGTTCCTGATAATAAATATGCAGAAGCTGATGGAACGAGTATGGCCTCGCCTGTTGTGGCTGGCTTAGCGGGGTTAATTTTAAGCTATTACCCAGATTTAAAACCAGCGCAGGTAAGAGAGATTATCATGAAATCTGTTTCGAAAGTAGCACACAAGGTGAAATATAAAAATGAAAGAGGTGAGAATGTTAGAACGCCTTTTAGCGAAATATGTGTTAGCGGAGGTATTGTTAATGCCTACAATGCACTTAAATTGGCCGAAACGTATAAATAGTTTTCAAATTACAATTGGCAGTTATGAGTTTGAAGAAATAGTACGGATAAATTCCTGAAAAGTACCAAAGGGATAATTTTTAGCCTTCATCCATGAAATAAGATCTTCTGTACGTTTTGCCATTTTTGTGCCCGTGTTTTTTCTTACATAAGCTGGGAAACCAAAGCGATCAAAATCTTCTAAATCAGTATATTCCCAGGGGTGGAAATAGATATTCAGGTATTTATCTTTTTTGTATGTCCAGCTGGCCAATGTTTTGTAAATGCCTAAAGGCAGATTGTGGAAAGACAGCCAAAACAGTGGAAACCTAATTAACGGGCTTACCGAAGCTGGAATCTGCAATACATTATTTTTGATGAAATGTGTTCTGGAGACATTAAAATTATTGTAGCGCCCTGGCAAATAGGTTGGATTAATGGAAGTATTATAAGTATATCCGGCTTTTTCAATTTCCTTTTCGTCAACAGGCATCATTCTCGCCATGCGGTAACCTGTAATTTCTTTGCCAGAGAGTTCTTCTAATTTTAGTTTGGATTGGAGAAGATGTTCGGGTTTAAAATCAGAATGATAATAACCATGCGAGGCAAGTTCGTGCCCCGTTTCGGTAATCCTTTTAATCAGATCCGGAATATTTTCGGCAAAAGTAACTGTACAAAAAAAAGTAGCTTTTACCTCATATTTATCCAAGATATCCAAAATGGTTATGGTGCCARCCCTCGAAATAGCAATCTGCTCTTCGAAAGAAATATCTTTTCCATATTCAAAAGGCATATCAAACTCTTCGATATCAAAACTTAACAGTACCATTTTATTTTTGCTGAATATTGGTTGAACGGATAATGTAATTGGGGCGGTTTTTAGACTGCATAAACATTTTACCTACATATATGCCTATAATGCCTAAGATAATAAGCTGTAGCCCTCCAAAAAAGACGATAGTCATAATTACAGATGCCCAACCAGAAACCTCTACATGATTTACAAAAGCATAAATAATATAAGGTATGTACAGTACAGAGGCAAAAGAAAGGATGAAACCCAGGTATACTGCAGAATACAATGGTTTTATACTGAAAGAGGTAACACCGTGTAAGGCCAGCCTTAACATCTTTTTAAAGGTATACTTGCTATTTCCCGAAAAGCGTGCAGCAGGATTGTAACGAATGGCGAATTGCTTAAAACCAAGCCATTTTACCAAACCACGTAAAAAGGGCTCGTTTTCGTGAAAATTCCTAAAAACGCTAACAACCTTTTGATCAAGTAAGCGGAAATCGGCTGCACCTGGTTCGAGATCAATATCCGATAGCCAGTTTAAGGTTTTGTAGAATAGGTTTGATGAACTTCTTTTTCCTTTGGATAAATTTTTATCTTCTTCCCTGATGGTGTATACTACCTCAAAACCTTCCTGCCATTTCTGGAGCATTTCCGGAATCAGTTCCGGAGGATGTTGCATATCGCAATCCATAGAAATTACACAATCGCCAAAAGCATGGTCCATACCCGCCTTAACCGCCAATTGGTGGCCAAAATTTTTAGAGAATTCGAGAAAGAATATGTTATCTGCAGTTAAAGCATAATCCTTAATTTTTTCGAGCGTATAATCGGCACTTCCATCATCAACCAGAATAATTTCATAATCGTAGTTGATGGTCGAAAAAACTTTTTTAATACTTTCGGCTATTACAAAAATATTATCGGCTTCGTTGTAAGCAGGAATTACTATAGAAACTAGTTTATTCATTTATCGGCAATCAGATAAGACTCAAAATCTTCTTTCATCATTTGATAGACTATGGTTAGCCAAATGATAACGCAAGGTAGGGCTTTAAGCGAATATAGACGAATAAATTCTTTAACCGGCCTTGGGAAAATATCGGTTGGCGATAGGCTGGTTAATATAAATGCAAAAATAAATAAGGCTATTATCCATCCTTTTTTAGGGTTTTGCTGCACCATAAACCAAATGGCAACACCTGCAAAAGCGATAACATAGGTTGGCGATTCAGAACCGCTGCTAAATATAACAGTAAAAATAAGTGTCGATGCCAATAACATTAACCTAAAGCCGAGGTGTTTATATTGCTTAATCCGTAAATAGGGCAAGCCAAATAATACAAGACCAACCAGTAAAAATGGAGCATTGGGAATGTTTATGTTACCTGTTGCCCGTCTTACAATACCCATTATAGAAATATCCTGGAACGAAGTTAATGATGCATTTAAATCATTTTTATGGGCAAGGGAATGATACCAGTCGCTATATGATTGAATTACAAATGCCGGAGATGAAATAACCATCGGCAAAGCAAACAGTACCGCAAAAGCAATAAAACAGCCTATGATAAATTTTAGCTTGTTCTTGCTAAAAAAGAAAAATGCCAGTCCAACAATTCCGTATAGTTTAACCAAAGTACCAAAGGCGATAAAAAAGGCGGACTGTATTTCCTTCTTTTTAATAAGATAAGAAAAACTGAGTAAAATAATCCCTGTTAGGGCAATATTAAACTGAAAACTAAAGAGTGCAGTTAAGGCTTCGTGTGCACAGATCCAGGCAATAATAGTGCGTTTGTTTAATGATATCGGCAGACTGTAAATTCCCCAAAGCAAAATCAATACATTGGCCACGTTCCAAAGAACAGCACCTAAACCATCAGGCAACAGTGCAAAAGGTGCAATAAAGATTGAAAATAAAGGTCCGTAGTGGTTACTGTCTAAATATTCTGGATAGTTATTGTATAAATTTTGCAGATCTACAGTATGCCAATACACATATTTGAAAATCAGATAATTATTGTAAGAATGATGGTGATACTGTTTGTAACCCGCAACAATAGCCAATAGCAGATAAATGGCAATTACGCATTGCTTTTTTAGAAGAAATGAGAATAGTTTGTTAAGATTAGCTTTTTTTGAGTTATTCATTATGATTTTGTGCCGCAATATAACCATTTTAACAGTTTGCATAATCATCTACATCATCGGTGTGCTTTATTGACTTGGTTATTAGGTGTTTATGGTACGTATTTTTGGGTGGGTACTGGATGGACTAAAATTATGAACTATGGTGGATAGCCGTTATAATTGCACACCAGTTGGATATTAGAGATATCTAGTAAGCATCGTTTAGGAATGATCGCGCAAATCAGTACAATGGTGTTCTTGATCTTATACTGATTTTAATTTATGATATTTTCGATAACGCTAATTTTTTTCTTTCATTTAATCCTAACTTAATTTCCAATTAATACAGTCAATTTACTTTTGAATCATAAATATTTGGTTAGTATTTATAAGGTTTAGTTGATTAATAGAAGCCATGATGTTTTCATCATGGCTTTTTTTATTATATTATCAATCATTTTTCATTCCTTATTTAGCGGTTAAATAACTCCAATATCGCTTGATTTATTTAAAAATTACTGCATTTGAGTAGTTATGTACATAAAACCATATAGTTTTAAGGCTGAAGAGCTGTTTTTAAGGCGATTATTGTCAAATTGTATCCTGATTAGCAGAAATAATCAGATTTTTTTGTAGTCTTACCAAAAATTATAGATTCGGACCGAAGATGTAATTTGCAATCATTGTAGGTTAGGGGCTAATTTTTTAGCACTTATGGATTGTTTTTAAATTCAGTGTAATTAATGAACAAGACCTTTTTGCACTGCAAAAACACTTCATCAACCAAGAAAACCTGCTTTGAAAATATTATATTAGTATATGCAAAATAAGGAATTGGGAGAGGAACGGGATTTAATTCTCAAAATAGCTGTTGGCGATCAACAGGCCTTTCGCTTGATCTTTGATGCTTATAAAAATAAGGTTTTTTCTTACGCCAACCGCTACCTTAAATCTAAAGAAAGAGCTGAAGAGATTGTTCAGGAAACCTTCCTTAAAATTTGGTTAAAAAGGGAAAATCTGAATGCCATTGAAAACTTTGGTGGCTACATCCGAAGAATTGCCGTTAACCTTACTTTAGATTTGCTTAGGGCTATTGCCGCTGAAAACAAAACATCAGACTTACAGAAAGTTGTGTGGAGCGAGCAGGACACAGGGACTGAAGATGCCATTATGCGGAAAGATGCGCAAAGCTACGTTGATCAATTATTGGCTAAACTCCCTAAGCAACAAGGATTGGTTTACCGGATGTGCCATATTGAAGGGATGAAACAAAAAGAAGTTGCAGAAATACTTCATATTGCACCCGCTACTGTTAAGGTTCATTTAAGAGAAGCCTTAAAAACGTTACGTACCCTGGTTGGTGAAAATAATGCTGTACCACTCATCTCTTTCGTTTTTCTGGGACTATTAAAATAAGCGCTCCATCAATTCTATTGGATTTTGCTAAGATTTAAGTTGTTTTCTTAGTATTAGATTGTTTTTTAAAAAAAAAACTTTTTTTTGACTACCTCTTTTTGTGTTTCACAAACGTCAACTATTAAAACGAACAAAATAATATCTTTTCTATATCGCCATTTGTATGAAAAATGAAGAAATAAGTGAACTTCTGGAGAAGTATGCTCAAAATACGATCTCCGAAGAAGAAAAGAGCGTTTTATTTAATCATCTTAACGCCTCAAGCAATGTTGAATTTGAAAAACGCTTAATGGAAAATGATTGGGATTTATTTCAATCAAACGAAACTATAACAGAAAGT
>NZ_JBFTRT010000055.1:0-13205 GCF_056399685.1 Pedobacter sp. 01N416 | reverse complement strand
GATGGAGATGTACTTCGGGAAGGTATTAATAAAGATTTGGGCTTTAGCGAAGCCGATAGGGCAGAAAACATTAGAAGGGCGGCGGAAATAGCTAAAATTATGATGATGAGCAATATCATTACGATTTGTTCATTCATCACCCCTCTTGAGCAATATCGGGCATTGGCCGCTCAAATTATTGGAGAACTGTATTTTGAAGTCTTTTTAGATTGCCCATTGGCAATATGCAAAGAAAGAGATGTAAAAGGTTTATACAAAGATGCTGACCAAAACCTAATCTCAAATTTTACAGGAGTTAGCGCCAGGTTCGAGCCTGCATTAAACGCCAATCTCATTATCAGAACCAATACAGAAAGTCCGATTCAAAGTAGAGATAAGCTATTTCTGGAGATCATTTCCAAAATCAGTTCCATGCCTTAATCACCTATTCTTAATTATCATGGCTTAATTTATATTGGTTTAATTCTAATCTACGTGGTTTTAGTACATCCAGGGTGTTTAGTCAATCGATTGCGCAGTGTTTTTGCATATAAATACACGCTTTAATTCCTAATATTATCCTACTAAGAATTAAAAGTCATTTTATCCTTTTAGCAACAATCAGCTATAACCAAAACCGCTATGATTAAAATTTACAAACCAACAAATGGGAATTGTAGGACATCTGTTCCTATACTAAGCCGCTCATTTTTTAATGCTCTTTTTAAATTTATTTATTGTTCTTTATTTATTATGATCCCCATTGCAGCCAGTGCGCAGACGGTTGTTACCGGGACGGTGAAAGATGAAAAAGGACTGCCGGCTGTTGGAACATCAGTAACAGAAACTGATGTGAAAAACGGAACATCGGTTGATGCTAACGGTAAGTTTACCATCACCTTAAAGGGCAAATTAAGGGTGTTAAACTTTACACTTGTAGGTTATAAAACACAACGGGTTACCATAGGTGCTTCAAATGTAGTAACGGTAAACCTGGAAGAAGATTTAAATAAGCTAAACGAAGTTGTGGTTGTGGGCTATGGTACACAACGTAAAACAGATTTGACAGGTTCAATCAGTTCTATCAAGAGCGACGATTTAAATCTTGGTGGTACTACATCAAATATTGGTCAAGCCATTCAGGGTAAGGCTGCAGGTGTACAGGTGCAACAAACAAGTTTTGCGCCAGGAGCCGGAATGTCGATAACTGTAAGGGGAGGTAATTCCATCAATACAACCAATAGCCCGCTTTATGTTGTGGATGGATTTATCTCAGATAATGGTAGTACCATTAACCCGAATGATATTGAGGATATCCAGATTTTAAAAGATGCTTCATCAGCAGCTATTTATGGTGCAAGAGGAGGTAACGGTGTGGTTTTAATTACCACCAAAAAAGGTAAGGCTGGTAGGGTAGCTATTGATTTAGATTTATCCAATGGTAATCAGTTTTTAACTTATAAGCCTGCATTGTTAAACGGCCAACAATACACTGCGATTCAAAATGCAACAGCTATTGAAGATAGTAAACCCGCGCCTTTTCCACCTTCTTTTGCAATCGCAAATACCAATTGGCTGGATGAAGCTACTCAAAATGCTTCGGTACATAACCGAAGTTTGAGCATTAGCAGTGGTGATCAGAATTCGAAAATTTATGTGTCAGGAAACTACATTAATCAGAAAGGTGTTTTAAAAGGCACAGGACTAGAGAAATATACAGCCAGAATTGGTGCTGAGAAAACCCTTAACGAACGTTTAAAGTTGGGCGCTAACTTTTATGGCTCAAGTTCGAAAGTATTGCAACAATCGTACTCGGCAGATATTACCGCACCATTATTTAGTTTATTAACCGCATTGCCAAATATTCCGGTTTACAATGCCGATGGAAGTTATTATCGTTATCAGGGTAAAGATAATGCATTGGCCAGTTTGTTAGAACCCACCAATACGAGTACCAATAAATTAGTAAATGGAAATATTTCTTTGGACTATCAAATTATTAAAGGTTYAACTTATCATTTAGGTACCGGTGCAGAGTATACCAACCTTAATGAGGGACAATACATACCTAGAACGTTAAGTGCAGGAGCAAAAAACGGCGGTATCGCAGCACAAAAAAGTTCAACCACATTTAGATGGTTGGTAGAGAACTACTTAACCTATAAATATAAAACTGGTAATCATGATTTTACAGCCTTGGTCGGTACATCTAGTCAAAAGGATGTGAATGATTTTCTTGCCGCAGGTAGTAAAGGTTTCGGAACAGACGAGTTCTTATTTTATAATTTAAGTGCTGGTGCATTACCTAATGGTACAGCTGTAACTATAAGCAATCTTGCGGGTGGTTACAATAGCTTTAAAGAACAAGCTACTTTTAATTCATTGTATGGAAGATTGAATTATGCTTATAATGATAAATTGTTAGCATCTTTTACTTTAAGGAGAGATGGATCTTCCAAATTTGGGGAAAATTTTAGATATGGATATTTTCCATCAGGAGCGATTGCCTATAAATTTACTGATGAAGAATTTATTAAAAACCTGAATACTTTTTCTAATTTAAAATTGAGAGCAAGTTTTGGTGTTACCGGTAATGATCGTATTCCTAATTACCTCTATTTATCAACCTTTACCAATTACAGTACTGTCCTTAATCCAGGTAGCCCTTTACAAATCGGAACTGAGCCTAAAACCCTACCAAATCCAAACTTAAAATGGGAAAGCACAACTCAGTTTAATGTGGGGCTAGACATGGGTTTTTTAAATGGACGTATAAATGCTAGTATTGATCTTTATGCTAAGAAAACTACCGATTTATTACTTAATATCCCAATTGAACAGTATTGGGGCTTTAATTCGCAATTGGTAAATGCTGGCTCGATTCAAAACCGCGGGATTGAATTTATGGTGAATACAGTAAATGTTCGTAATGATGATTTTACGTGGAATACTAATTTTAATATTGCGATGAACAGGCAAAAAGTATTGTCTTTAGGCCCAGTTAACCAAATTTCTGTAAATACGGCAAACCCAAGTGGCACGGTGTCTGGTCGTGAGTTTTCAAGAATGATGCCGGGTAGAGAACTTGGTGAATTATTTGGGTACGTTTACGCAGGTGTAATTAAAACAGGGGAGACTTATGCCCCACAACCTGGTTCTAAAGCCGGCGATCCAAAATATCAGGATACCAATGGTGATGGTAAAATTACACCAGATGATATGACCTATTTGGGAAATTCGACTCCCCGTTTTACCATGGGTTTTGGAAACGATTTTCATTATAAAGGTTTCGACTTAAATATTTTCTTCCAAAGTTCGTTCGGTTATTCATTATATAATATGAACAGATTGGTATTAGAATCTACTACTGGGGCAGATGCATTAAATAGATTTGTTGCAGGAGTTAACGAAAATACCGAAATACCTCGTGAGGGATATTTTTTAACAACGTTTGGTAGTTACGTAAACTCTCGTTTTGTAGAAGATGCGTCTTATTTGCGATTAAAATCTGTATCGTTTGGTTATAATGTGCCAACCAAATTGTTAGATCACATCAAAGTGATTAAAGGTTTAAGGGTGTATGCTGAGGCGCAAAATTTATTTACGATTACCAATTATACAGGAACAGATCCAGAGGTGAATTCGCATTCAGGTAGTAACTTTGGAGGAGGAATAGATTTTAATGCGTTTCCGGCATTCAGAACATTCTCTGCGGGTATAAAGTTAACCATCAATTAGTAATACTTTCCTGATTAATAGGATTAATAAAGATAAAAAGATGAAAAGATATAAGATTATTCTGGCAATTACTGCAGTTGTACTTTTGCAGTTTTCTTGTAAAAAAGATTTAGACCCAGTAGTGTATAGCAGCTTAACCAGTCTCAATGCCTTCAAAACAAAATCTGACGCCATTGCAGCCGTAAATGCTGTTTATGCCAGGTTAAAAGGGCCCGCAGTAGGCGATAACTTTGATTATTGGACGGTAAGGCATTTTGCCCTGACCGATTTAACAACTGATGTTGGGCATTGTAGCAAAGGAGGAGATCCAGGGCAACTTTCAAACGTGCAGTGGAATTCAGCAAATGGACTGATTGCTGAAGATTGGAGACAGATCTATAAATTGATTTCGAACGCCAATAACGCAATTTATAATCTCTCTAAAATGACTGCCATAACAGCCGAAGAAAAAAGCCAGTTTCTATCAGAGATTAAGTTTTTAAGGGCTGTAGCTTATATGGATTTAACCGATGCATGGGGCCCTGTAGTTTTAGCCACAGAAAAAGATTTAGAAAATCCAAAGTATACCGAAGCAGCCGCTTTAACACCACTTGACCAGATCGAAGCTTTTTTAATAAACGATTTACAAGGGATTGCTTCAACTCTGCCAGTTAATTATGCCAATAATAAATTCTATTCTGCTAATGATGTTGGCCGTGCCACAAAAGGTGCTGCGCTTAGCTTGTTGGCTAAATTGTACCTGCGCCAGCACCAATGGCAAAAAGTACTTGATGTAACCAAACAGGTAATGGATTTAAAGGTTTATTCACTTTTTCCAAGTTATGAAGGACTTTTTGCTGAAAGTAATCAATGGTGTTCAGAAAATATTTTCTCAGTATTAAGCGATGCAAATGTTAACGGAACGGAACTGTTGAACCACTTTGGTCCAGAAGAGCATCCTGTTTTAACCGATAGGTGGCAATATTATGCTGTAACCTGGGATTTTTACAACAGTTTTGACGATGCAGATGACCGGAAAAAACTTTTCTTCCCTGAATATCTGGGTGTTGATAAACTAATACACAAGCAAGCGCCCTCGCTTGGAGCAACCCCTCCGGCAGGTACTCTTTATATGCAGGATGTGGCTACGGCAAAGTATGCAGACCCTAAAGGTGCAAATACCTATTACGATGGGCATAGTGTTAACATTCTCCGCTATGCAGATGTGTTATTAAGTAGAGCCGAAGCGATAAATGAATTAAGTGGCCCTAATGCTGAGTGTATAGATCTTATTAACCAGGTAAAAGGAAGATCACATGCTAAACTATTGGTAGCTGCAAACTATACCCAAACCACACTTAAAGATGCACTTTTGCAGGAACGTGGCTGGGAATTATTTTATGAAGGAAAAAGAAGAGCCGATTTAATGCGGTTTGGCAAGTATGAGGCTGTTGTAAATGGATATTTAAAGCGTACCAGCCAAACACCAACGGTTGTGATGCCACGGGATCAATTTTTCCCATATCCTTTAAACCAGGTGAATATAAATCCAAATTTAAATAACGCTGGCAGACAATAATTTCATAATTTATTATGCTCAAAAAGAATATGTAGTTTTAACTGCATATTCTTTTTTATTTAAAAACTATCGCATCCAACCTTTTAATATTTTCAATTTTATGAAGTGCTTTTTAAAACTCGTCGTTTTACTGCTAATGTTTACTTTTTATGGATGTTATACGGGCGATAGCATCAAAGAAATAAAGGTAGGACTGCATAACAACAATGTATTAAAAATACAGATCGATGTAATTGCTAATTCGGCTTTAGATGCCTATGTAGAATACTGGCCTAACAAACTTGCCGATGCTAAAAAAGAAAGTACTGTGCTATCTAAAAATAAAAGCAATCACAAATTTGTACTGTGCAATATTATTCCCCAAACAAGTTATAGCTACCAAATTATTACCGTAAAAAACGGAGCAAAGAAAACGAGTAAAGCTTATACATTTGTTTCTAACGATTTACCGGAATGGCTTAAAGACCAGTTTAAAGCAAAAAGTGCCGATGATAAACTAATTCCTAAAGAACTTAAGAACGGATTAATTCTGGTTAATAAGCGGTATGCACCAGGAATGGCCTATCTCGTAGACTATAAGGGTAGATTGAGGTGGTACCATATGGTTGATAATGTAGGTTTCAAAGTAATCAATTTTACAAAAGACAAAACCTTACTTTCTATTTTGGGTGGCAATGATGAGCCAACAAGCTACGGTAGCCAGATATTGGAGATCAATTTAGAAGGAGATACTATTTTACACTTAAAAAAAGGCCAGGGAGATTTTAAACAGACCATTCACCACGAAATTTTAAAAAACCAAAAAGGGGCGTTAGTTACACTTTTTGTTGATCAGAAAATAACCGATTTGAGCCACATAGGTGGGAGTAAACAGGATACTATAAATGGAGATGGTATCTTGGTGATGGATAAAAAAGGAAAACAGATCTGGAAATGGAGCGTATTCGATAGTCTTGATCCTTTTAGTGATAAGGCTTTATTAAAAACAAAGAAAGATTGGATGCATGCCAATAGCTTAAACTACGATAAAGACGGGAACTACATCATTTCTTTTTACAACAACGGGCAAATTTGGAAAATTGATGCCAAAACAGGTAAGGTAATCTGGAAATTTGGCAAGGGAGGTAACATCAAAATGCCAGCCAATACCAATTTTTCGCAAGCGCATGCCGTACACATCAATGCAGAAGGTAATTTAATGTTTTTTGATAACGGAATAGAAAAACATCGGTCAGGAGCTTATGCTTTTAAGCTAAATGAGCAGACGCAAAGTGCAAGTTTAAATATGCATATTCAGCTGCCTCCTCAGATCTATAACGACCGCATGGGGAGCGCTTACATGATTAATAAGGATAACATATTATGCTGCAGTTCTAAAAGACATATTGTTGTACTCACTGATAGAAAAGGTGTATTATTGTGGACAATGGAAGCTTCTGTACCCGCATATAGAGGGATATTTGTAACTTCGGAGCAATTAAGTCCTTATCTTAAACCTTAACACATGAAAAAAACTTTACCGTTCATTTTTACAATTTTAATAATGCTGTCTTTTTCGGCCTGTAAAAAAGGCGACATTAAAACCTTAAACAGTATTGGTTATGGATCATCATTTGGCATGTGTGTAGGCTATTGTTCCAATAATTTACTCATTAGCGACCTGAAACTTACTTTTTCTAAATCAAAAAACGGGCAAACAGCTGACACCAAAACCTGTAGCAAAACAATCTCCGAAGCTGATATAAACGCAATCAAAAAAGAATTGAATTTGGAGAAGATTTCGGCCCTGCCAGAAGTAATTGGCTGCCCTGATTGTGCTGATGGAGGTGCAGAGTGGATTGCTATTAATGCCGATGGCAAACAGTATAAAATTACTTACGAGTATGGTAAAGCACCAAAAGAATTAGAAGCTGCAGTTGCACAGTTGAAGGTTCTGAAAGATAGTTTTAAGGATTGTAATTAAGACTTAGCTTTTATCACCTTGCTTTAATAATAGCACTTCTGATTTCGGTTCCTTCAAAGTTTATTCGTTTATCCCGTGTGCTTACCAGTTCGGAGAGCTCATATACATTTCTATACCCATAGCCATATAGATTAATATAAGTAGGAATATTTAAGGCCAATGAAATTGGGGCTATTTTTTTCTTTATTAAAACAGGCACAACTACTTTACTGGCAAAATTTGCCTGATCATCTATAAAATTATTATTGCAATAAATTAATATTTTGGCATCCGCATTTGGTATAATCCTTAACAGGTTTTGTTGTGTGAAATCAGAAAAATTTAGATGAATGGCACCCTTAACATGTTTGCGTTTAAATAGACTATCAGAACGTGTATCTAAGATAATGGTGCCTTTCTCTTCAGCCATTTTTAAAAATGTTGGTAAATCTACTAGCTTACCTTTACGATGGGCTTTAACCTCGGGTATGAGCTTTTCGTAAGCATCAAAATCTACATTAGCCTTTCTTTTAATAGTTGACGAAGTTTGTGCATTACATAGGCATGCAATGTTACAGAACACGATCGTGATGATTTTTATTTTCATTTTTCGAACCTTTAAAAGATTAATTAATTTCCACCTAAAATAATTGGCGCGCTTTTGCCATTACCCATAATAATAACTTTGGTGTTGGCCGATTTTGCAATTTCTTTTTGTGCCAATATCGATTCGTATTGGAGCTGGCGATCGCTTAAGCCTGTTGAAAGGATCCGTTGGTAATCGGCAATTCCTTGTGCTTCTACTCTTTTCCGTTCGGCTTCCTGGCGTTCTTTTTGAAGTACAAAAGTCATCTTTTGCGCATCTTGTTCTGCATTTATTTTCGATTCGATACTTGCTTTTACCGATGCAGGCAAGGTAATATTGCGCACTAAAAGCTGTTCTAATTCTAAACCTCTTTTCGCAAAACTTTTATTTATAGTTGCAAATATTTTAGCTTGAAATTCGTCCCGTTTGCTTGAATATAAAGCTACGGCATCATACGAAACTGCATTATCTCTTATTGCGGTTCTGGAAACTGGGCGAACAATTTTCTGCAGATAATCTGTCCCGATTTCCCGGAGTATATTTGGCGCTGAACTTGCCTTAACCCGAAATAGTACAGAAAGGTCTATCACTACTTCCAAGCCATCGGCAGATAATACCCGAAGTGCGTCATCACCTTCTTTATTCCCTTCATCATGAACACCAGACATGGTGTAGTTTTGAGTTTTAACATCAAAAGGTGTAACCTCAGCAATTGGGTTAATTACATTTAAACCGCTGTATAAAACTTCGTTGTCTACTTTTCCAAAAACGGTTTTAACGCCAACTTCACCAGCATCAATAACTTTAAACATAGAGAAAGATAAGCCGATAATGACCAGTACTACACCAATAATTTTGGTGATATTGCTGTAGCGGCCAATAACGTTATTTTGGTTTGATACCGCAAAACCAACAAAAATGATAATAATTCCAACGATACTTAAGAACATATAATTTAGATTTTTATTAAAGATAGGTATTTAATGCAACCTTTTATGGAATTAAAGCATGTGTGGTTTTAGGCTTTTTAAAGCATATAGAAATGGGCTGGGGAAAATTAGAACGTTAATAGAATCGGTTTACTTTGCTAACTAAACCCGATATACGTGGAAAGCGAATTCTTCACGAGCTTGTAACATTGGCGGGGCCGAACCCAGCCTAAGAATTGCTGAAACTGCTTTCCAAATAACAGTTTATAATTATGGAATGATGCTAAGAGGGCCCGAATATTATGGCGAGAAAGATTGCTTCACGCCATCGCCATTTCTTCCGCTTCGGTTCGCAATGACGATGATCAGAAAGAAAATTTGCAACTCCTTAATCTTCAACTGAAAACTGATAATTGCCAACTGAAAACTTTTTACGCTAACCCCTTGATTTTTAAAAAGAATTGTTCTACTTTTGCAGTCCGTTTTATGGGCTATCTGCAAGGATGCCGGGGGAGCGGTAAATTTTTTAATAAAAAAACATAAAAAAGCACAATGCCAACCATTCAACAATTAGTTAGAAAAGGTAGAGTAGCACTGGAGTTCAAGAGTAAGTCTCCAGCGTTGGACAGCTGTCCACAGCGAAGAGGTGTATGTACACGTGTGTACACCACTACCCCTAAAAAACCAAACTCAGCAATGCGTAAAGTAGCCCGTGTTCGTTTAACGAACGGTAAAGAGGTGAATGCTTACATTCCTGGGGAAGGTCACAACTTACAGGAGCACTCAATCGTATTGATCCGTGGTGGTCGTGTTAAAGATTTACCAGGTGTACGTTACCACATTATCCGTGGTGCATTAGATACATCAGGTGTAGCTGGTCGTAACCAACGTCGTTCTAAATATGGTACTAAACGTCCTAAACCAGGACAGGTAGTTGCGGCACCAACAAAAGGTAAAAAGAAATAATCGGGAGGAAATAAGAAATGAGAAAGTCAAAACCAAAAAAGAGAATTATTCTTCCTGATCCAAAATTTAATGATGTTCAGGTAACTCGTTTTGTAAACAATATGATGTACGATGGAAAAAAATCTATCGCTTATTCAATTTTTTACGATGCTGTTGAAATTGCTGAGAAAAAAGCAGGTGAAAACGGTTTAGAGATCTTTAAACGTGCTTTAACTAACATTATGCCAGCTGTAGAGGTTAAATCTCGTCGTGTTGGTGGTGCTAACTTCCAGGTTCCAACTGAGGTTAGACCAGAGCGTAAAACAGCTTTAGGTATGAAATGGTTAATTTTATATGCTCGTAAACGTGGCGAAAAAACCATGAAAGAGAAATTAGCTGGTGAAATCGTAGCTGCTGCTAAAGGTGAAGGTGCTGCTGTTAAGAAGAAAGAAGATACGCACAAAATGGCTGAGGCTAACAAAGCGTTCTCTCACTTCAGATTCTAATTTAGAATTAACAGATTAGTAAGATTACACAGATTTAATTAGAAGATTATACTGATTAGATAAATTACACCGATTTGTTTTAACATAATCGGTGTAATCATTTAAAATCAGATAAATCAAAAACATAACATGGCAAGAGATTTAAAATTTACAAGAAATATTGGAATCGCGGCTCACATTGATGCAGGTAAAACTACAACAACCGAGCGTATTCTTTATTATGCTGGTGTAAGTCATAAAATTGGTGAAGTGCACGAAGGTGCTGCAACAATGGACTGGATGGCACAAGAGCAAGAGCGTGGTATCACGATCACTTCTGCTGCAACTACGGTTGAGTGGAAATACAGAGGTCAGGCTTACCACATGAACATTATCGATACACCAGGACACGTGGATTTTACCGTAGAGGTAAACCGTTCGTTACGTGTATTAGATGGTTTAGTGTTCTTGTTTTCTGCAGTTGATGGTGTTGAGCCTCAATCAGAAACCAACTGGCGTTTGGCTAACAACTATAATGTTGCCCGTATCGGTTTCGTTAACAAAATGGACCGTTCTGGAGCAGACTTCTTAAAAGTTGTTAAACAAGTTAAAGATATGTTAGGTAGTAATGCAGTTCCATTGCAATTACCTATCGGTGCTGAAGACGGATTTAAAGGTGTGGTTGATTTGATCAACAACCGTGGTATCGTTTGGAATGAGCATGATAAAGGTATGACCTTTACTGAAGTGCCAATCCCAGAAGATATGTTAGATGAGGTTGCTGAGTGGAGAGAGAAATTATTAGAATCAGTTGCTGATTATGATGAGTCTTTAATGGAGAAATTCTTTGAAGATCCAAACTCAATCACTGAGCGCGAAATTTTAGATGCTTTACGTGCAGCTGTTTTAGATGCTAAAATCGTTCCTATGGTTTGTGGTTCATCTTTCAAAAACAAAGGTGTTCAAACCATGTTGGATTACGTGATGGAATTATTGCCTTCACCTCTTGATTCAGAAGGTGTAACAGGTACTAACCCAGATACAGGTGCTGAAGTTTTATTAAAACCAAGCATTAATGAGCCATTTGCAGCTTTAGCATTTAAAATTGCAACTGACCCATTCGTAGGCCGTTTATGTTTTATCCGTGTTTATTCGGGTAACTTAGAAGCTGGTTCTTACGTGTATAACACACGTTCAGAAAGTAAAGAGCGTATTTCTCGTATCTTCCAAATGCATGCTAACAAGCAAAACCCTGTGCCTAATGTGGCTGCTGGTGATATTGCTGCGGTAGTAGGATTTAAAGATATCAAAACTGGTGATACACTTTGTGAAGAGAAAAACCCAATCATTCTTGAGTCTATGAACTTCCCTGAGCCAGTTATCGGTTTAGCTATTGAGCCTAAAACTCAAGCTGATGTTGATAAATTAGGTATGGGCTTAGCTAAATTAGCTGAAGAAGATCCTACATTCAGAGTTCAAACTGATCAGGAAACTGGTCAAACGGTTATCTCTGGTATGGGTGAGTTACACTTAGATATTTTAATTGACCGTTTAAAACGCGAATTTAAAGTAGAGGTTAACCAAGGTGCGCCGCAAGTAGCTTACAAAGAAGCAATTTTTGGTACGACTCAACACCGTGAAACTTATAAAAAACAATCTGGTGGTCGTGGTAAATTTGCCGATATCCAAGTTATTATTTCACCAATTGATGCTGATTTTGAAAAAGGTGGTTTACAGTTCGTAAACGAAATTACAGGTGGTTCAATTCCACGTGAGTTTATCCCTTCAGTAGAAAAAGGATTTGCTGCTGCAATGGCTAATGGTGTATTAGCTGGTTATCCGCTTCCTGATATGAAAGTACGTTTGATTGATGGTTCATTCCACGCAGTCGATTCAGATGCTTTATCATTCGAGCTTGCTGCCCGTATGGCATATCGTGAAGCTTTACCTAAATGTAAACCTACTTTGATGGAGCCAATCATGAAAATCGAAATCTTAACCCCTGAAGAAAACATGGGTGATGTTATCGGTGATATGAACCGTCGTCGTGGTCAATTATTAGGTATGGATACCCGTAATGGATCTCAAGTAATTAAAGCTACTGTGCCGCTTTCTGAAATGTTTGGTTATGTAACGCAGTTACGTACAATCACTTCAGGCCGTGCAACTTCTACAATGGAATTTGACCACTATGAAGCTGCGCCTAAAAACGTACAGGATGAAGTAGTTGCTAAATCTAAAGGAAGAGTAAAATCTGAAGACTAATTAGTATTAAGATAAAGGTATCAAGTATCAAGATGGATTATCAGTCTTGATACCCGATACTAAATACTTGCTACTAAAAAGATAAATCCGGTTTCTGTTGTTAATAGCTCTAACAGGAAACCACAATTAAAAATAAGATGAGCCAAAGAATCAGAATTAAATTAAAATCTTACGATTACAACTTAGTAGATAAATCTGCTGAGAAAATCGTAAAAACTGTTAAGCCTACGGGTGCAGTTGTAAGTGGACCAATTCCACTTCCTACAGAGAAAAAAATCTTTACTGTTTTACGTTCTCCACACGTAAACAAAAAAGCTAGAGAGCAGTTCCAATTATGCGCTTACAAACGTTTATTGGATATTTATAGCTCTAACTCTAAAACAGTTGATGCTTTAATGAAACTTGAATTACCTAGCGGTGTTGAAGTTGAAATCAAAGTTTAATTGATTTTAAAAGAACAGAAAAGGTCTCGATGCAAGTCGAGGCCTTTTTTTATGCATTCAAATTTCAAAACAAAAGCAACGTTAGCTGGTTGTACTGATATGGCTAAGGAAGATAAAACGCACCAAGGATTACCAGTTGAAGGACAGGATTTTGCGGATCCTAAAGAAAAATTGAAAGAAAACCCCTCTTCACATGGGGAAGTGGCCAATCAAAAAGGCGGTGATTTTTCTGAACTGGAAGAAAGCAGAATGGAAAATCCGCCAAAGCATCGTGATGAAAATGGATCGACCAAAGATGATTTGGATAGTAGCACAGAGATAGATCAAAGTAAAGG
>NZ_JBFTRT010000054.1:0-44411 GCF_056399685.1 Pedobacter sp. 01N416 | reverse complement strand
TCTGCAAGCAGGGTAAATGGTAAATTATGCTTGGTAACAAACTTTTGGTGCGATTTTTCATCATCAACGCTAACACCTAAAACCACAATGCCTTTTGCTTGTAAGCCCTGATAATTATCCCTGAAATCGCAAGCTTCGGCAGTACAGCCTGGTGTATCATCTTTGGGGTAAAAATACAGAACAACCGTTTTGCCTTGATAATCGCTTAAAGAAACTTCAATGCCGTTTTGATCTTTTGATGTAATTGCCGGTGCCTGATCACCTTCTTTTAACGCTGCCATATTTATAATGATTGAATTTAGAATGTTATATTGATTGAATGCTTAAGATTACACGCAATTTAAACGTTTTAACTTATTATACTGTTCAATTTATGTTAAAAGATGACATTTCTTAGTTTTAATTATGGTTTTGATGCAACTCGATCATAAAACCCTTAAATCTTGAAAATCCTGATCCTATTTAAAGAATGTTACTGTGTATTTTCTGGTGTTTTCTTTCATATCCACTACAACTAATTCCAATATATGCTTTCCGGAAGTTGTTCTTTCGTCAAAACTATGCCAAAGTGTAGCTGTTTTAGTGTCAAATTCCATTAAAGCCCATTTGCCATCGATATAACCATTAAAACTTTTTATACCTGATAAATTATCACTGATTCTGAAAAATATTTTAGATAAACCGGCCATGTTTTTTCCTTCAGCAATATTTACAGGTACGATCCTTGGTGCAAGGGTATCAATAGCGATATAAAAACTGCCGAAGTTTTTTGGAGTAGCCTTAACATAGCCATTTTCGAAAAACCCGCCCTGAGATGTACCGTTGTTATTTACAATTAGGGCTTTGCTTCTTAAGTTTTCCGGAAGGTTATCAGCCTTGATCGAGATGTCGAAACCGATATGCAGTGGCGTGTATTTATTATGAATCTGATGTACGGCCGACCAGGCATTTCCCGTCGGTTTAGGCAGTTTTTTATAAGTGAAATTTAAATCGCTGTACAATGTTCCGAGTGGGAAAACTACTTTAATATCATCGGTATTAAATTCATTCACCTTATTATACGGATAAATTATTCCGGCGGGAATAACCGGCGCTGCAATAGGTGCTGAGCCTGCATTTACGGTAAAAGGGAGGACAGAAGAGTTCCCTTTCGAATCGGTTACGATGTAGCGCAGTTGGTGTGAAGCACCATCATTGAAATTAATCCTACCACTGTTTACCAAACCGCTATAAATTTTTAAAGGGTTACCAGGTTCAACAAAACTTTTCTGAATACTTCTTTTGGTATTTAAATAAGTTGGGTAATCGATGTGCGAGTTGATGGCCTTACTGTCTTCAAACGCAAAGCGTTCAAGGGCAGAAGTATATATTTTCTTCCCATCAAGCTCCAGTTGGATCGAATATACCCCGTTGGTGCCTGATAAACCATTATGCCGATCGGTTACCACGATGCCGAAGCCAACCTCACCAGTTAAACTGATGGGGGCAGTGGTTTTATAATTGCCATTTGCTCCACTAATGCCGATGGCTTGTTTAGGTGTATTTTCGTTAAAGGTTTTGCCATTTAAACGGTATACATACAAACCATGAAGAACAGGTGGAATGTTATCGGGTATGATGATCCCGAAAAACTGAGGATTTATGGTCTCTTCTGTTCTGGTATCTCTGATTTCGAAATGCAGATGCGGACCGCCCGAACTTCCAMGGTTACCAGACCAGGCAATAATCTCGCCTTTATGTACCGGAATTAATGTGGCATCGGGAAACTCATCAATCTCAAATGATTTTTTCTCGTATTCAAGGTTTTTAACAATGGTTGCAATTTTGGGAGCAAACCGTTGAAGGTGGCCATATACAGTAGTGAAACCATTAGGGTGATTAATGTACAATGCCTGTCCGAAACCACTGTTCTGAACCCTTAACCTCGAAATATACCCATCTGCAACGGCATAAACAGGGTAACCTTCGCGTTGGTTGGTCCTGAAATCAATTCCAGAATGAAAGTGATTGCCGCGGATTTCACCAAAAGAACCTGCAAGGGCAGGAGGACTAATATCCAAAGGTTGTCTGAAATCGGTAATAGGGTATTTATTCGTACTATAAATCTGTTGCGCCTGAACAAAAGTTGAAGCAAATAAAAGGCAGATCGAAACCAAAAATTTTAACTTATGCTGGATCGGGTTTTTAATCATTCGTTACTTTACATCAAAATTTAAAAGTTGCTTTCCTTCTAACCAGGCTTCCAATTTATCGCCCTTATTTATTTTTCCGACGCCCTGTGGTGTTCCGGTAAAAATTAAATCGCCTTTTTTTAAAGTAATGTATTGAGAAACAAAGCTGATTATCTTCTCGAACGAGAATAACAAATCTTTAGTATGGCCTACCTGGCGGCTTTCTCCATTTACCTTCAACTCAAAATTTAAGTTGTAAAGATCCTCAAAATCACTTTTAGGATAGAAGATACTGATGGGTGCCGAGTTATCAAAAGCTTTGGCAAGTTCCCAAGGCAATCCTTTTTCTTTGTGTTTGCTCTGGATATCTCGGGCGGTAAAATCGATGCCTAATCCCACTTCATCATAATAAGTCGCGGCGAATTTTTCTGCGATGTGTTTTCCTTCTTTACAGATTTTTAATACCACTTCTAATTCGTAATGTACATCATCAGAAAAATCAGGCAGGTAAAAAGGTTTATTGTCTTTTAAAACAGCTGTATCAGGTTTCAGAAAAATTACGGGTATAGTTGGAACCGGATTGTTCAGTTCTTTTGCATGTTCGGCATAGTTTCGGCCAATGGCGATGATTTTCATTCTTAAGAATATGAAATATGATAAAATAGACGGGAATTAAATCCACATCAATCAAAAATAGAAAAGAAAATGGTGTTATAAAACCGAGATCCGTTTTACCTGGCTTTCGGAACCGGCAATAACCCTCAAAAAGTAAATGCCAGGATTAATCCTGTTTGGAATGACGAAGCTTTTGGTCTGCTCACCAGCATTTAGGCGTTCATTTGAAAGTGTTGCCACTTCATTTCCCAATAAATCGATGATTTTGATCGTAGTCTGTGTGCCATCTTTTCCGATAGATAAGATAATATTTAACTGATCTTCTACAGGATTTGGATATATTTTTACGATGGTTAACAATTTATCTTTTGCTATAACCGTTGTATTTTTTGGAGTTGTGGAGTAAGTATTGAACATTCCAGAGCCGCCAACTGTCATATAAAGTGGTTTGTAAGGCGTAATGTTGGCTTTGATTTCAGGAATTCTGCTTACTTTTTTTGTTCTGTTTTTTAAGCTAATGCGAATACTATCAGCTTGTTGTGCCCAAGAATTTACGCCGCACAGTAAGACAATGCACAATGTGCATGCAAGTTTTGTGAGGAACGTTATCTTAGCGTAGAGTTTCATCAAATTGGTATAGCAAATGTATTAATTTAAAACAAAGAAATTAAACATTTTGTTTAAAACCCATAATTTAACACAATTTAACAATAAAATTTAAATTTCATAGTGTTAAAAATACACAATAATTTGGTTGTTAAATTGTTATAGTTAGTTTACTTTTGCCGCACTAAAATAATCAACGAAGTGTCAAATCATAAAAATGTCAACGCGTTAACCGCCGGCGGGGTTCTAATAAGTTTAGGAATTGTGTTCGGTGACATTGGTACATCTCCATTATATACCCTAAATGCAATTTTTACAACCATTTTAGGCGGTAAACAGGATATAAATCCCACAAATGTTCTTGGTGTACTATCCTGTATCATTTGGACGCTAACACTACAAACGACCATTAAATATGTTATTATTACCTTAAGGGCCGACAATAAAGGTGAGGGTGGTATTTTCTCTTTATTTTCTTTGGTTCGGAAAAAGGCGAAGTGGCTGGTGGTTCCGGCTGTGGTAGGAGGTTGCGCATTACTCGCCGATGGAATTATTACACCAAGTATTACGGTTACCTCAGCAATTGAAGGTTTAACCAGTAAGTTCGATGTGCCGGTTATCCCCATTGTATTAAGCATTTTAACGGTTCTGTTTATTATCCAGCAGTTTGGAACCAATTTGGTTGGAAAGCTTTTCGGGCCCGTAATGTTTGTTTGGTTTGCTGTCTTGGGTGTATTGGGTATGTCTTTTATTGTTAAAGATTTTACTATCCTGAAGGCATTTAACCCTTATTACGCCATTCATTTACTGGTTACCAATAAACTAGCGTTTTTAATTCTTGGCGGTGTATTTTTATGTACAACAGGAGCTGAGGCCTTATATTCAGACTTAGGCCACTGCGGTAGAAATAACATCAGAATCAGTTGGATTTTCGTGAAATTAACCCTTATTTTAAACTATTTAGGGCAAGGCGTTTGGATTTTGCAGAACAGTGGAAGTTATGTTCCAGGTGCAAAAATGAATCCATTTTTTCAGATCGTTCCCGATCAGTTTCAGATTCCGATGGTTATACTGGCCACTATGGCGGCAGTAATTGCGAGTCAGGCTTTAATTAGTGGGTCTTTTACCTTAATTGCTGAAGCAGTACGTTTAAACCTTTGGCCTAAAATTAAAATTGTTTACCCATCGGTTTCTAAAGGCCAGTTATACGTTCCCTCTATTAACTGGATGTTATGGATTGGTTGTTGTGGTATTGTACTGTTGTTTCAAAAGGCAGAGAAAATGGATGCGGCCTATGGTCTATCTATCACCATAGCCATGTTAATGACCACCATTCTGGTTAGTTTTTATTTGCGAAGTAGACGTTTTCCGAAATATTTAGTTGCGATATTCTTTTTTACCTATGTAATTATTGAAGGAACATTTTTAATCAGTAATTTAACCAAATTCTTACATGGTGGTTGGGTAACTGTATTAATCGGTTCGTTATTGTTTACAGTGATGTGGAGTTGGTTTGTAGCCCGCAAAATCAAAAACCGCTTTGTTAAATATGTCGAAATTGAGGATTATTATGAGATTTTAACTGAACTGAGCGGGGATGAATCGGTTCCGAAATACTCTTCTCAGCTGGTTTATTTAACCAGTGCGAACTGTCAGTACACTTCGTTAAACAAGCATAAAATTGCTGGCGATTTCAGGTTTGTTCTTTTAGAAAAACATTTATCTAAGTTTACCAAGTTAAGTTTCTATGAAAGACAGATTATGGATTATTACTTTATCCTTAAAAAATTAAGTTTATCTGAGGAGCGGAGCTTTGGCTTGGATAGCAGTTATGTTGATGTAGAGAAAGTTCCGTTGATTTTCGTTACACCAGATGATATTGAATTGAACAGGTTGCCGGTTTAACTGATGAGAACTGCGATTTTAATATTGGGCATCAGTTTGTTTATAGCTGGACCCATAGCTAAACTGTACCATTTCGATCATGCCAATAATTATATGATTGCATCTGGATTGGGGCTGGTGATGATTACCGCGCTGGCCTTTATAAAGAAGAAATAAATTGAATCCTCTTTCTGTTAAAGAAAGGGGATTTTTTGTTAGAAGGACATTTGCGAGATCGTCACCCTGAACTTGTTTCAGGGTCTTACCACTCGAGGGCTATCGGTTGGTGTCTCACCTACCGAAGAATTAGAAGATACTATAAATAAATTTCAGCATGACGCAGAATGAGTAAATAAGCAACAATTTATAGCTTTGCCCTTAAGTATTTAGTCATTGTATTGATATAGTTATCATCAAAGCCTATAGCAGAAATTTCTTTATACTTTATCTTTGTTGGTTCATCATCCATATAACCTGCGGGATCGAAGTTCAAAATTTTTAAACTTTTTCTTTTCACTTTCACAATCTCTCCGATTCTAAAAAAGAAGCGATCATTGTTTTCGTTTTCTACAGCACATTTTAAGTTTGTGCTTTTTATAGAATTGAAAATGGTTTCCCAGCTTTCTAAATCAATTTGGTAAGGTATTTCGATCAGCTTTTTCTGGCCCTCCTGTTCCATTATGGAATCGAAAAATTGATCATAGTCGTTGTGTCTGATCTTGATAATAGAAGATATTGGGAAAATGGTAAATCCGTTAAATAGAAAATCATCGTTCACTTTAAGGAGAACAAAATCAAATGAGTGATCTAAGATATAACCATGAGAAAGTACATAAGATTTGTTACCAACGTCTCTTTTAATTTTGACATAATTTTCCTTTGTCTGATGTTTCTCTATTTTCTCAAAAATTGTCATATCATTCATTAATAGCTTAAACCTCCGGATTTGCCAGTTTACTATGCCTGTAACCATAGGCAAAATAAACCACGAGGCCAACTACCAGCCAGATGCCGAAGCCGATCCAGTTCGAAATGCCAAGTTCGCACATCATGTACAAACAGCTAATCAATCCTAAAACCGGAATTAAATTTCCTCTTTAACAATTTTAAGTTCATCGCCACTTAAAGAAGTAACAAAAGTTACCGTTTGGATTGTTTTAGGGGAATTGAAAAAGAAAGCTTTGGTTTCTTTACCATATTTTGTGAATGCAAAAATTATAGTCGCAATTAAAACAATAGGCACAATAAACTTACTGTTTACATAAGGTATCTTGAATTTTCCACGCTGTACATCGGGCCTGTTCTGTAATACTAAAACCCCTGCGCAAACCAGTACGAAAGCAAAAAGTGTTCCGATAGAACAGAGATCGGTAACGATAGTAAGATTCATAAACAACGATGGTACTGCCACTACAAAGCCTACCACAATGGTAGCAAACGAAGGCGTTTTGTATTTAGGGTGAATTTTCGAAAAAGATTTTGGTAATAAGCCATCTCTGCTCATGCTCATCCAGATACGTGGTTGACCCATTTGAAAAACCAAAAGTACACTGGCCATGGCAAATACTGCACTTACGGCAATAATACCGCTCATTAATTTTAAGTTAATCTGATCGAAAACGAATGCCAACGGATCGCCAACGGCTAAGGTATCTGACTTAACAATACCTGTTAAAACCAGTGCAATAGCCACATAAAGGATGGTACAGATAATAATCGCCCACATCATTCCGCGCGGCAAATCGCGTTGTGGATTTTTACATTCTTCGGCCGTTGTAGAAATGGCATCGAAACCGATATAAGCAAAAAACACTGCCGAAACTCCCTTTAAAACTCCTGAAACACCGTTCGGAGCAAATGGATCCCAGTTTTTTGTGTCTACATAAAATATACCTACCGCTAATACCAAAAGGATTACCGCAAGTTTAACCACTACCATCGCGTTGCTGGCATTCCGGCTTTCTTTCATTCCACGGTAAATTAACCAGGTAATTAAAATGATAATACCTAAAGCAGGAATATCTGCAACAAGATGAAAACTACCGATTGTTGGGGCGGTAAGCCAAGCATTATTGGCCAATGCTGTAGCCGAATCTAAATCTGCCAGGTTTTTGCCAGCCGCCAGAAGCGCTTCAGCATGTTTATGTCCGTTATAGGCACTTAAATAGTCCATTGTCATCCAATCGGGCACATGGATGCCCTCTATGCCGAGGGGTGGTATTTTGATGGTAGAGAGTAGTCCTGTAAAGTAATCAGACCAGGATATGGCTACCGTAATATTACCGATGGAATATTCCATAATAAGCGACCACCCGATAATCCAGGCCACCAACTCGCCGAAGGCTACATAAGAATAGGTGTAAGCACTGCCAGAAACAGGTACCATTGAAGCAAACTCTGCGTAAGCAAAGGCTGCAAAACTACAGGCTACTGCTGTAAAAATAAATAAAAAGATTACCGCCGGACCACCATCTGCACTTGCTTTGCCAATCGTACTAAAAATCCCTGCTCCAATAATCGCTGCAATTCCAAAAGCTGTTAAATCGCGTACTCCGAGTGTTTTATGTAATGTATTTTCATGGTCGCCATAGCCTTTTGCCGCATCTTGTAATATCTTGGAAATAGATTTTTTTCTGAATAGCTTTTCGAACATCTTTTGTTTGCTTGTTTCCTCAAACTTATAAAAAGTTTGGTTAAAAACGTTTAAAGCAGGATATAATTTTCAATACACCACGCGCTAGTAGGCAAAATGCCATCAAAAAGAGTGGTAATTATTAGATTAAAGTAAAAAAATACAATTATTTGGCTTGAATAATCCTTTGTTTGATTCGCATAATTTTAGGATAAATGAAACAGTTAATTTTGCTGTCAATAATCAGTAAAGCACATAAAACGATATAAGTTTTGTTTGATTAGAATATTTATATACCATTACAGTACCATTATGAATGCAGATATAGCACAAATAAAATACATCAAAGAACGTCACCAGGGTTTTGCTACTTTACTGGCCTTTGCCTTAATTCCATTGTCGGGTTTTGCTACCGATATTTATATCCCCTCATTACCTACCATGGCTGGCGAAATGCAGGTGAGCAATGTTCAGGTTCAACTTACACTCAGCATTTTTCTAATAAGCTATGGGGTTGCACAACTTTTTATCGGTAGTGTGCTCGATAGTTTTGGAAGGTATAAAATCTGTTTATACGCATTATTAATTTTTGCCGCAGCAAGTATCATCATTGCAACCACCCATAACATTTACCTTATTTATTTAATGCGCATTATCCACGGACTTACCGTAGGGGCTATTATTGTGGCCAAACGAGCATACTTTGTCGATCTTTTTGAGGGCGATCAGCTAAAACATTACCTGAGTTTGTTTTCCATCATCTGGTCTACCGGACCAATTATAGCACCTTTTATTGGTGGTTATCTGCAAACATTATTTGGTTGGGAATCTAATTTCTATTTCTTGGCTGGTTTTGCACTTGTTTTTGCAGTGCTGGAGTTCTTGTTCAGTGGCGAAACATTAAAACACTTTACCGATTTTCAACTGAAAAAGATAACGGGTATTTATATCGAAATGATTAAAACAACAAGCTTTACCTTAGGTATTGTGATGTTGGGTTTAGCCTATTGTATGGTGATGGTTTACAACATGACTGGGCCATTTATCATTGAGCATCATTTCAACTTCTCACCCGTTATTGCAGGTTATAGTTCCCTGTTTTTAGGTTTCGCCTGGATGGTAGGGGGCTTTATTGGTAAGGCCACCATTAATAAGCCCTTCTTTAAGCGATTAATGATCAACTCGCTGTTTCAGGTAGCATTTGTAGTCCTGATGATTATAAGCTTAAATTTTGTTTCTAATATTTGGTCGTTAATTTTCTTTGCATTTTTAATCCATGTAGGAGCAGGCTTCACTTTTAATAATTACTTCACTTTCTGCCTGAGCAAATTCCCCAAAAATGCTGGAATTGCCGGCGGCTTAACAGGAGGGATTACCTATGTTATTGTTTCTTTTTTGAGTTATGGTATCGTAAATCTGATCCCTGCTAAAGATGAACGTAATCTAAGTTATAGCTATCTGGTCATGATCTTAATTTCAGTTTTGGTGATGTTTGTTATTCTTAGGCTTCGAAAAAAAGATGAAGTGTAAGGTATTGGAGATGATGTGTGTTTTCTCTTCCTAAGCGGAGTCGAATATTTCTTGAAGAGCAAAGTTTGCAATATATAGGTAGGGTCCAGTCCTGCTGTTTGTTACAATCCTTTTGGGAAAATTTTGATAAAAATAATTATCCAACACCCAAAAGGGATTTTCACTTCCATCAGGTCTATTATTTGGGTACGGCAGATAAAACATGGGTATGATTACCGAAAAAATGTGAGGTAAATAGCAGCTATGTACGCCTATTTAGTTTCCGTGTCTTCTGTGTTTCCGTGGCAAAAAAATGCTTAGCGATATGTTAAATCCATTTGATAATCTCTCTCGGGTTGTCGCGCTGAACGGAGTCTATGCGTCTTTTTATAATATCCGTATTATTGTGTTTCCTTGGAGAAAACCAATGCCTTAGCGAGACGCTAAGACCAGATATGAGGTTCTGAATTCTTGCTTAGTTTCCGTGTCTTCTGTGTTTCCGTAGCAAAAAAATGCTTAACGATGTGTTAAATCCAGTTGACAATTCTCCCTAGGGTGTCACGCTGAGTGGAGTCGAAGCGCCTTTACAACGTCCATGCCGTAAAAAAAGAATTAAACTTCGGTCTTAGCGAGACGCTAAGACCAGAACTAGTATTAATCTGTGTTCATCCTTTTTATCTGTGGTTCATAAAAACAAAGAAGTCGTGGCAAAATGCCACGACCCTTATTATATTCCTATGAGGAGAAAAAAATCTTCTGCCTTATCCCAGTTTATCCAGTTCTGTTTTTACAAAACTTGCAAGTTCTTTTACATATTCTGCGCTGAAATCAAATTTGATTCCCGCTGTTTCATATATTTCGTTCATTGGCTTAGTATAACCTAATGAAAGTGCCGCTAAGTATTGATTTAAAGCCTTTTCTGGATTTTCTTTATAGTTTTTCCAAACAGCAATAGCACCTAACTGGGCAATTGCATACTCAATATAGTAAAACGGAACTTCGAATAAATGCAGTTGTTTTTGCCAGCCATTTCCAAATTGTTGTTCTAAATCTTTCCAATCGGCAAAACCAGCGCCAAAACGGTTAAAAATCTGCTTAAAAGTTTCTTCACGGTCAGCCGCAGTATGGTTTGGGTTGGTGTAAATCCAGTGCTGAAACTGATCAATTACAGCAACCCACGGTAAAGTTTTCAAAACATCGGCCAACTGTTCTTTTTTAGCACGGTTTAAATCTTCTTCGTTGTCGAAATAAACATCCCAGTTATCCATAGAGATGAGTTCCATACTCATAGATGCGAGTTCAGCAACTTCAGAAGGGCAATGTTTAAAATCGTTTAATTCTAAATCTGCGGTTAAAAAAGTATGTACCGCATGGCCGCCTTCGTGAACCATTGTGGTTAAATCGCGCAACGAATTTGCCGAATTCATGAAGATAAACGGGGCTCCGGTTTCAGCCAATGGGTAATTGTAACCACCTGGCGCTTTACCCTTTCTGCTCTCTACGTCAAAAAGGTTATTGGCTTTCATGGTTGCCAATTTTGAGCCTAACTTTTCATCAATGGCATTAAAGCAGGCAATACTTTTATCAATCAGTTCTTCGCCGTTGTTAAAAGGTTTCAAGGCTGGCTTGCCACTAATGCTTACTTCTAAATCCCAAGGCCTTAATACTTCTAGTCCTAAAGCTTCCCGGCGTTTTTCGGCCTGCTCTTTTAAAATCGGTACTATTTCTTTTTCAATAGCATTGGCAAAATCGTAACAGTCTTGTGGGGTATAATCGAAACGGCCCAAAGCCTGGAACATGTAATCGCGGTAATTCTCAAAACCCGCGTTTAAGGCAACCTGATTACGCAGTTTAATCAACTCATCAAACAACACGTTTAAATCATCTTTATCAATTAAGCGGCGTTGTTGAATCGTTTTCCATGCATTTTCGCGTACCTCGCGGTTTAAATCTTTGATAAAGATCGAGGCTTGCTCCAAAGTATATTCCTGACCGTTTAGCTCAACACTCATGGCGCCTGTAATGCTCTGGTATTTTTGTTGTTTCACCTGTAATTCGGTAAACAGCTCAATATTTTCATCGCGGTAAAGCGCTAATGCTTTTTTTATCGCACGGCTGTAAACGAAATATTTTTCTTTGTCCAGGTCGTTCATAAAAGGACTTTCGACAAATTTTTTGTTCAGTTCGTTGGCGAATGGAGAAATTTTCGGCTCTATTTCAGTTGCAAAATATTGAAAGTTTTTAACCAATTCTTCATTTGCGGTATCGCAACTCATTTTAATATATCTCCAGGCAAAATCTTCTTCTAAAGCAGCTTCAAGCTCCGAACGGTCTTTTAACCAGTGTTCTAACTCAGCAGTACTGGTTATTTCGCGGTTTTGCAGTTCGGTAAAAAGTGGTTCTAAATTTTCCCAGGTAATGTTTAGTTTCTGTGGAATGTATGTTCTAGGTTTCTTAGTTATAATCATGATGTTTAATTATTGAATTGGAGAATGATGGAATTAGTGAATGTTAAACATTCTATCATTCGGCCTTCTCTCATTTTATTTATGTCTCAAATACGCATCTATTAAAAAGCATATCGCAAATACTACCGATGCATAACCATTTAAGGTTTGAAACGCCCTGTTTACTTTGCTGATATCATTTGGTTTTACCAGTAAGTGCTGATAAATCAACATCGAACAGAAAAACACAATACCTATGTAATAAACCCAGCTAAAGGAGGTAAAAAACACAGGCAAAATAACACAGGTAGCAGAGAGTATATGCAACAGCACCGAAACATTCAAAGCATTTTTAATGCCAAGTGCCGATGGAATGGAATGTAATTTCTCTTCCCGGTCAAATTCTTCGTCCTGTAATGCGTATATAATATCAAATCCACTTACCCAGAACAATACGGTTAAGGAGTAAAGCACAGGAACCAAAGCAAAATGTCCGGTTACGGCAATGTAAGCGCCGATAGGAGCAAGCGCCAGGCCTAAGCCCAATACCATATGACAAAGCGCCGTAAATCTTTTGGTGTAGCTATAAAACAAAACTACAAACAAAGCTACTGGCGACAGATAGAAACAAAGTGGGTTAATAAAGTAGGTGGTAATAGCGAAAAGTACACAATTGGCGATTACGAAAATCAGCGCTTCGTTTGCCGAAACTTTGCCCGCAGGGATATCGCGCATTTTGGTGCGTGGATTTTTTGCATCAATATTTCTGTCCAGGTAACGGTTAAAAGCCATGGCAGAGTTTCTGGCAAAAACCATACAAAGCAAAACTAAAATCAGCTTATACCAGGAAAATGGGTTTTCTGTTGTAGTTACGCCCAAAAAGAAACCAATCATGGCAAATGGTAGCGCAAAAACAGAGTGGGCGAATAATACGAGTGAAAAGTATTTTTTCATTTTTTTAGAACTGATTAATTTCCCGTAGGGGATGATTACACAGATTTTTAATGTTAAACTGAAAATTGTGCACTGTGAACCGAAAACTGGTTAAAACTTCTTATAATCTGTTGGCACAACAAAATCTTTATTCACCTCATAAATGAAATTCAGCACTTCATCTTTTCCGGTTCCTTTTTCGGCAGAGGAAATAAAGGTGGCAGGGATCTCTTCAAAAAACTCACCTAATTTTTTCTTAAAGGCAGCTACATTTTTTTGGGTAGTTGTCATGCCCTGTTTATCAGCTTTGGTAAAAATTAACGAAAAAGGTATCTGTTTTTCACCTAACCAATAGCAAAATTCTATATCAATTCCCTGTGGCTCTAAACGGCTGTCTATCAAAACAAAAACACATTGTAAACTTTCTCTTTTGGTTATATAGGCGCGGATAAATTTCTCCCATTTCTCTCTGCTGGTTTTAGAAACCTTGGCATAGCCATACCCCGGTAAATCGACAATGTACCAGGCTTCGTTAATCAGAAAGTGATTAATTAATTGTGTTTTTCCCGGGCGTTGAGAGGTTTTGGCTAATCCATGTTGATTAACCAACATATTGATTAATGAAGATTTACCCACGTTAGAGCGGCCAATAAATGCATATTCGGGCATAGTTGGTGCTGGTAGTGCCGAAATCTGGGTGTTGCTGCAAACAAATGTTGCCGTTTTGATAATCATAGTGCAAAGGTAACAATTAGTTTTGAGTTGGGCGTTTGGAGTGTGGAGTCAAAAACCTACCGTCGTCAGCAATTCGTAAAGTTTAAGGGAATCGCTAAACTCCCAACTGCAAACTCCCAACTGCAAACTCTTTTCTCTATCTTTGCCCCATATCATGAATCAGAATATCACCCCATACCAAGTAGAAGATGCAACTAAAAAGGAGCAGGTTGCAACCATGTTTAATAACATTTCGGGCACTTACGATTTTTTAAACCATTTTCTTTCTTTAGGGATAGATGTATTATGGCGTAAGAAAGCCATTAAAGAACTGGTTTCCATCCACCCGAGAACTTTGCTTGATGTAGCTACAGGAACTGGCGATTTTGCCTTTGAAGCCATTAAAAAGCTTCATCCCGAAAAGGTAATTGGTGTTGATATTTCTGAAGGTATGTTAGAAGTAGCCAAGAAGAAAATTAACGAGCGTAGTTTAAACGAAGTTTTTACCGTTCAGGTAGGCGATTCTGAAGGTCTGCATTTCGAAAATGATACTTTTGATGCGATTACCTGCGCTTATGGTGTGCGTAATTTCGAAAACCTCGAAAAAGGATTAACCGATATGTACAGGGTATTAAAGCCCAACGGGAAAATGGTAATATTGGAATTTTCTAAGCCAAAGGTTTTCCCGGTAAAACAACTGTATAGTTTTTATTTTAAACAGGTAACGCCTTTCTTTGGAAAACTATTTTCTAAAGACCACAGAGCTTATACCTATTTGCCAGAATCGGTAGCAGCTTTTCCCGACGGAGAAGATTTTACCAACCTGATGGAAAAAGTTGGCTTTAAAAGTACCAAACAAAGAATTTTAACGTTTGGAATAAGTTCGATATATGTAGGAACCAAATGATCAGAAAATTAAGCCTCATTCTTTCACTTTTTATGATTTCTACAAGCGCCTTTGCTCAAAATTGGGGCGGTGGAATAGATGATGAAGATTGGAGTTTTGGTTTTAATTTCCAATATATCTCAGCCGAATACAAAATTCTTAAAAAGCAAAATTGGCGATCGCCTTTTTATGAGGTGCCAAATTCTCTGGATCCTTCTTACGATCCGAATTCGGGCATTCCGGTTACCTCAACATTAAATTCTATTTCTAGCCCACCATCGCAAGGTTTTGGGTTGGGTTTTGTAATGAACAGAATGATCTCTGATAACTTCGATATCAGGGCAACGCCGTCCCTTATTTTTAGTGATAGGATAGTAACTTACGAGTATGAACCTATGGCGCCGATCAACGTAGGCAATGGGCAAACGAAAAACTTTCAAACCGTAGTTGAAAGAAAAGTTCAGGCAACCATGTTCGAATTTCCATTAGGCCTAAAGGTGAAGTCGAACCGGATGAATAATTTTAGGGTATATTGGTTAGGCGGCGCTAAATATTCAATAGATATAGCTTCGAAAAAGAAAACTTTCGATGAAGGCGAAACACCGGTAAATAAGTTTTTAAAAAATCAAAGAAATTATCTGTCGTACGAAACAGGTATTGGTTTCGACATTTACTTTGAGTATTTTAAAATGTCGCCCGAAATAAAACTCTCCTATTCGACCAACGATTTGCTTCAGCACGACAATACGGTTTATGCCAATCCGATAGATAAGTTGAAATTACGTCAATTAACATTCAGTTTGATTTTTCAATAGTCCTGCAATCCAAAAAAACTTACCTTTGTTGGTGTAGGTAAATCAAAGATGTTATCTTAAAGAATTACCGAGACTTAAAATTCATAAAAATGTCTAAAATCGCATTAATTACAGGCGCAACTTCTGGTATTGGCGAAGCTTGTACACATACATTTGCTCAGCAAGGTTACAATCTGGTATTATTGGCCCGCAGAGAAGATCGGTTGGCAAAAATTGCCCATCATTTAGAAGACAAGTATGCCATTACCATCAAACAGGTTTTTGCCGATGTTCGCGATAAAGAAAGTCTTACCGCTGCTTTAGAAGTTTTGCCAACAGAATGGAAAAAGGTTGATGTTTTGATTAACAATGCGGGCTTAAGCCAGGGTTTAGATCCGATTGATAAAGGCGATACCAACGATTGGGACACCATGATTGATACGAATGTAAAAGGTTTGCTTTATGTAACCAAAATTGTTTCCAACTGGATGATACCAAACCAATCCGGCCATATTATTAACATTGGTTCTATTGCCGGGAAAGAAGTTTATCCAAATGGAAACGTATATTGTGCCAGCAAACATGCTGTTGATGCTTTGAGTAAAGGTATGCGTATCGATTTATTGCCCCACGGCATAAAGGTTACCGAAATTAATCCGGGCATGGTAGAAACCGAATTTTCGGTGGTGCGCTTTAAAGGTGATGAAGACCGGGCAAAAAAAGTATACGAAAACCTGGAGCCGTTAATTGCCGACGATATTGCAGATGCCATTTGGTATGTAGTAAGCAGGCCAAAACATGTTAACATTAACGACATGCTGATTATGCCTACCGCACAGGCTACAGCAACAATTATAAGTAGGGGTTAACTGTTTAAATTGTTTAAACTGGTTAACTGTTGTGAATAGCAATGGCATTTAACAGATTAACCTTATAACAATTAACCACTTAACCCCTGGAACGATTAACCAATTAAAGAAATGATATCAAACACAATAGATCAGGAAATAAAAAAAGCCATGTTGGCTAAAAACAATGCACAGTTAAGAGGTTTAAGAGCAATAAAGGCAGCTTTACTTTTAGCTAAAACAGAGAAAGGATCTTCAGAAGAAATTACGGAAGAAACTGAACTTAAAATTCTTCAGAAACTGATTAAACAACGCCGCGAATCTGCTGATATTTACAAGCAACAAAATCGCGAAGATTTGTATCAGGTAGAAGAAGAAGAAATTGAAGTGATTAGTCAGTTTTTGCCAAAACAGTTAGATAGGGCAGAGGTTGCTGCAATTATTGAGGCTGTAATCAAACAATCTGGTGCTACATCGGTTAAGGATATGGGGAAGGTAATGGGCATGGCAAATAAGGAACTTGCAGGTAAAGCCGATGGTAAATTAATTGCTGAGATTGTTAAAGAAAAACTAGCTTAATTTAAGGCTAAAAGCAGAAAGACTAAAGCTTAAAGCGCATTTATCGCTGGTCGCTAGTTGCTTACCGCTTTACAAAGGGCGTTTTTATACCGTTTTCGATTTTATTTCAGAAAAATGGCATAGAAATGCATAAATTTAATTTTACTCTACTAACTTAGTAGCACAATACCATCTAGAATATATATGACCTACCCGATAATAGAAGAAGACGGATTTAAATACATCGAAGCTGGAACAGGCGAAACACTGGTATTGCTACATGGCCTAATGGGCGAACTAAGCAATTGGGAACTGGTTATAGAACAGTTTAAAGATCGCTATCGTGTAATTATTCCAATTTTACCAATTTACGATTTGCCTATTTTAACATTGGGCGTAAAAGCATTGTCGAGATATCTTCATCGCTTTTTAAAATATAAAAATTTAAACCAGGTAGTACTTGTTGGTAATTCGCTTGGTGGCCATGTGGGTTTGGTATTTACGGTTGCCCATCAGGAATTTGTTAAAGCCTTGGTACTAACAGGTAGCTCTGGTTTATACGAAAATGCTTTTGGAGGTTCTTTCCCGCGGAGAGAGAGCTACGATTACATTAAGGAAAAAGTAGAGTTTACTTTTTACGATCCTGCAACTGCAACCAAAGAACTCGTTGATGATGTTTTTAAAACGGTTAACGATAGATCGAGGGTTATTAGGATTTTAACTATGGCTAAATCGGCAATACGCCACAACATGGCTAAAGAACTGTCGAAAATTACCATACCGGTTTCTTTAATCTGGGGTAAAAATGATAAGGTTACGCCTCCAGAAGTGGCAGAAGAATTTCATGAATTGTTGCCGAATTCGGAATTAAATTGGGTTGATAAATGTGGGCATGCGCCTATGATGGAACATCCGGAAATATTTAATGCATTTTTAGAGAAATTTTTAGATAGAATATTGTTAAAATAAATGTTTGCAGCAGAAATCATATCAGATGCAATTCCATCACTAAGGGCCGATGACACGGTGCAGAAAGCTTTAGATCGTATGAACGATTTTAAACTAAAGCATTTGCCGGTTGTTAACGAGGTAACTTTATTGGGGCTGGTTTCTGAAGATGATTTACTAAATATTGATAATCACGATACACTTTTAAGCGATAGTGCGGTAAACATACTTAATGTTTTCGTGTTGAGTAACGTACATACTTATGATGTAATCAGGTTATTGAGTCAGTTAAAATTGACAGCTGTTCCGGTTTTAGATCAACAGAAAAATTACCTGGGTTTAATTTCGATCAATAACATGGTAAATGCCGTGGCCGAACAGTATGCTGTAAATGAACCTGGAGGAATTATCGTTTTGGAAATCAGTAACCGCGATAATTCTCTGGCACATATTGCACAGATTGTTGAAGCCGATAATGCACAGGTGCTCTCTTCTTACGTGAATTCTTTCGAAAATTCTACACGTTTAGAAGTAACGCTCAAAGTAAATAAAACAGAAATTACTTCATTGGTAGCTTCTTTCGAAAGATATGATTATCTGGTTAAAGAGGTATACAATAACACGCAGATTGATGATGGGTCGCAGGAGCGTTACGATTCTTTCATGAACTATTTAAATGTATAAACCTACTTTATGAGGATTGCAATTTACGGGAGAGATTTTAATGACACGGTTTTGCCCTACGTTCAAGAGGTTTTTAATCATTTAGCCGAGCATCATATCCAGCCGGTTTTATATTCAAAATTTAAAACATCCCTTCATGGCAAAATTAAGTTGCCTGCCAATACGATTATTTTTCATAACCATAGCGAACTAAAAGACCTTGCCGATGTATTGTTGAGCTTAGGAGGCGATGGTACCTTACTGGATACCTTATCGTTAATCCGTAATTCGGGCATACCMGTAATAGGAATCAATTTTGGCCGGTTGGGTTTTCTCGCCAGCATCAACAAAAATGAAATAGGATCGGCGCTAAAGGCCTTAATTAACGGAGAATATACCTTAGATTCCCGTTCTCTTTTAACTTTAGAATCGGATAATGGCCTGTTTGGAGAAGAGAATTTTGCACTGAATGATATTACCATTCACCGCCGCGATAATTCTGCCATGATGATTATCCATGCCTCAATGAACAATGAGTTTATTAATTCTTATTGGGCCGATGGATTGATTATTGCAACCCCGACGGGATCAACCGCTTACTCATTAAGCTGTGGTGGCCCGATTATTTATCCCGATTCTGAAAATTTTGTAATTACGCCTATTGCACCGCATAACTTAAATGTAAGGCCGGTGGTTGTACCAGATGATAATAAACTCTCTTTTGAGGTAGAAGCACGCGAATCAAAATTTCTGGTTTCTTGTGATAGCCGAACTGTCACCGTAGAGCGTTCAGTAAAAATTAGCATAAAAAAGGCAGATTTTTGTGTAAATCTTATCCGCCTTAACAATGAAACCTACTTAAACACGTTAAGAAATAAATTATTATGGGGCATTGATACCCGTAACTACTAAGTATGACGCCAACCAAACCTCTCTTAATTCTCCTCTTCTTTATCTTTAGCGGACAAATTCTTCGTGCGCAAGAAGGCACCTGGGAAGTTGGGCTAATGGGTGGAGGAGCAGGTTACATGGGCGATCTCAATCAAAATAATCCATTGCAAATTAGCGGACTCTCAGGCGGTGCTTATGTAAAACGTAACTTTAACCAATATTTGGGCGCTCGCTTAAATTATACTTACGGACAAGTTAAGGCAGATGATGCTAATTCTAGTAATGAACAGTTCCGTGAAAGAAACCTCCGTTTTAAAACATCAATGCACGAGTTTGATTAGGGCTCAGGTATAATTATAAAAATACCTGGAGTGTTTTTACTGAACTAGGTTACCGGACACCACTTACCGATTATATTGACGATGTAAGCGGCCGCTATCCGGTTAATCCTGTAATAGTTGGAAATGGCCAAAATCAGGTCAATTTATCCGATCCTTCACGCTACCAAATCGGACAAGCGGGTACCCAAAGAGGCGATTTTAGAAAAAGGGACACTTATCTATTTGTTAGTGTTGGCATATCTTTTACCTTTGTATCCTCAAAATGCTATTCCTTTTAAGCTGATTTTGACATAATTAATGGGATTTAAAGAACAAATAGACTATAGCCGCCTGCCAAAGCACATTGCCGTAATCATGGATGGTAATGGAAGATGGGCAAAAGGCCAGGGTAAAGTGCGGGTTTTCGGACATGAACAAGGTGTACTTTCTGTAAAAGACATTGTGGAAGGTTGTGTGGAAGTAGGTATCGAGTACCTCACTTTGTATGCTTTTTCTACAGAAAATTGGAACAGGCCTAAAGAAGAGGTAGATGCATTAATGCAGATTCTGATTTCTACCATCAACAAAGAAACCGAAACACTTAATAAAAACAATATTAAACTGAATGCCATTGGTAATATTGCATCTTTACCTCAAGAATGTATAGATGATTTAAAAGAAGCCATGGAAAAGACTGCCCATAACGAAAAATGTACTTTAACATTAGCGTTGAGCTATAGTGCAAAGTGGGAAATTTTGGAGGCCGCCAAAAAAATTGCATCAGCTGTGAAAGATAATACGATTTCTTTGGATGATATAAACGAAGACCTGTTTTCATCTAAACTAACAACTGTAAATATACCCGATCCTGAACTCATGATCAGGACCAGTGGCGAGCACCGTATCAGCAATTATCTGCTTTGGCAAATGGCTTATACCGAGTTTTATTTTACTGATGTTTTATGGCCGGATTTCAGACGAGAAGATCTTTTCGAGGCTATTGTAGACTATCAAAAACGCGAACGCCGTTTTGGTAAAATTAGCGAACAATTAAACTAATTTTTCTTTTAACACTTTTTAACAAGCGTTTAAACTAACTTAGCACCACTTTTATACGATAAATGAAACCATAATAAGGGAACAACGTAAAGAAATTTTGCTTTATAAAATATCGTTACCTTTTGGCCATTACTGAACAATTAATTTTAATGAAAAGAATATTTCAAGTTTTAATCCTACTAGTTTTAGCCGCTCCGGCCTTCGCTCAAGTACGTCCACAAGGTCAGGCACCGGTAACCCCTTCTTTAAAGGTTGGTGGCTTAGATCTCGATTATTTTAGTCCAAAAGAATATATCATTGGTGGTACCACGGTAACCGGAACCCAATATTTAGACAAAGAAGTATTAATTACCTTATCTAAACTAACTAAAGGCGATAAAATCGTGCTTCCCGGCGAGGCAACTTCTGATGCGATTAAAACGCTTTGGGCGCAGGGATTGTTTGATGATGTTAAACTTAATATCGAAAAGTTTGTTCAGGATTCGGTTTATTTTGAAATTGAAGTAGTTGAGCGCCCGCGTTTAAGTTCTATCGATTTAAAAGGTATCCGTAAATCTGAAAAAACTGCAATTCAAGAAAAGCTAAATGATAAAACAGGTAAAATCGTAAACGATAACCTGTACAACACCACCTCAGCCATTGTTAAAAAATACTTATTGGATAAGGGCTTTTTCTTTACCCAGATCGATTACAAAACACGTAAAGATCCGAATGCAGAAAACAGTGTGGTATTAGAAGCAAATATCGATAAAGGTCACCGTGTTAAAGTACAGCATATCGATTTTACCGGAAACAAAGATTTTAAATCAGCAAAACTCAGAAAATACCTTAAAACCCCTAAACAATTTGCCTGGTGGCGCTTTTGGGGCTCTGGAAAATTCGCGAAAGAGAAATACGAAGAGAACAAGGTGAAAATGATTGCCAAAATGCACGAGAAAGGTTATCGTGATGCCGAATTATTAAAAGATACCATTTACCAGCATAACAAGAAAAAGGTTAACATCAGGATGGACCTTTACGAAGGGAAAAAATATTACTTCGGTAATATTACCTGGGCAGGTAATGCCATTTATCCGGATAGTATTTTGCAAAAAGTATTAACCATCGAAAAAGGTGATGTTTTTAGCGAAGAAAAATTAAATAAAAAATTAAACGGCGGTGGCGAAAACGGTGGCGACATTAACAGTATGTATACCGATAATGGATATTTAACTTTTAATATCGATCCGGTACAGACCAAAATTTATGGCGATACTGTTGATGTGGAATTACGCATGTACGAAGGTCCACAGTATACCAACAACCGCATTACTTTAAAAGGTAATACCATTACAAACGATAAAGTTGTTTTGCGTGAGATCCGTACCAAACCCGGACAGAAATTTAACAAAAGTGATTTGATCCGTACCATCCGCGAAATCGGTCAATTGGGTAACTTCGACGAGTCTAAAACTGTACCTACACCTCGCCCTAACCCGGCAGATGGTACTGTAGATATTGAATATGCTGTAGAAGAGAAACCTTCAGATCAGATTGAGTTATCAGGTGGTTTTGGTGGTGGCCGTATCATTGGTACATTAGGTTTAACCTTCAATAACTTTTCGTTACGTAACTTATTTAATTTAAAAGCTTACAAACCATTGCCAAAAGGTGATGGGCAGAAATTAAGCTTACGTGGACAAACCAACGGTAAATATTACCAATCATATAGTTTCTCCTTCTCTCAACCTTGGTTTGGTGGCGAGAAACCGGTAAGTTTCGGTGTGAGTGCATTTACTTCACTACAATCTAATGGATTAAGTTCAGATAATGCGCAGTTTCAAAAAATACGTTTAAATGGTGTAACGGTTAGTTTAGGTAGAAGATTAAACTGGCCAGATAACTATTTTCAGTTAAGCCATGCGGTTAGTGTACAACAGTACATCTTAAATAACTATTCAGGATATTTATTCAATACGGGTACATCTTACAACATAAGTTTATCACAGGAGATTAGCCGCGATTCAAGAGATTCGCCGATCTTCCCTAAATCTGGATCATTCTTACGTTTCACCGTTCAGGCAACGCCACCATTTTCATTGTTAAATAAAACAAACTATGCAACGGCATCAGATAGAGAGAAATATCGCTTTACTGAATATCATAAATGGAAATTCGATTCACAATGGTACCAACGTGTAGCCGGAAACCTGGTAATCAAAGCGCAGGCCCAGTTTGGTTTCTTGGGGCAATATAACAAAGCAGTTGGCCAATCAGCATTCGAGCGTTTTAAACTTGGTGGTGATGGTATGCAGGGATTCGATTTCTTGCAGGGATCTGAGCTGATCGCGATGCGTGGTTACGCTAACAATGCTGTTATCCCGAATGGATCCGATCCGGCTGTAGCGCAGCAATCAGGTAGCCCAATTTATACCAAATATGTATTAGAGGCACGTTATCCCGTTATTGCAAGCCAACAAGCCACAGCTTTCGTTTTGGCCTTTGCAGAAGCTGGTAACACCTGGAACAGATTTGGTGATTTTAATCCTTTTAACGTTAGAAGATCAGTGGGTGTAGGTGCAAGGATCTTCCTTCCTATATTTGGTTTGTTGGGTATCGATTATGGACATGCGTTTGATACCATACCTGGACTATCAGACGGAGGAAAGCAAAATTTTACATTTAGTATCGCACAACAATTAGGTGGATTTTAATTGATAAAGAACAAAAATTTAACTAATTATGCAATAAATCATTGCAATAGGAGTTTAAAGAAAGCTTAGGTTATTAACTATATCATTAACACACACACAAATGAAGAAGTATCTTTTTATCGCATTCCTACTTTGCACTTCTTTTGGTGCCTTTGCACAGAAGTTTGCTTATGTAGACACGGAGTATATTTTGAAACATTTACCAGAATATAAATCGGCACTAAGTCAATTAGATGTYGCCTCTAAACAATGGCAGCAACAGGTGGACCAGAATTTTTCTGAAATAGACAGGATGTACAAGGCTTATCAGGCCGATCAGGTTTTGTTAACCGATGATATGCGCAAGCGCCGTGAAAACGAGATTATAGAAAAAGAAAAACAGGCTAAAGAATTTCAACGTTCTAAGTTTGGGCCAGATGGGGATCTTTTTCAAAGCAGGGTAAAATTAATTAAACCCATTCAGGATAAAGTAGCCGAGGCGATTAAACAGATTGCAAAATCTAAATATTTAGACTTCATTTTCGACAAGAGCAGTGAAGCAACAATGATGATTTATGCGAGTAGCAGTTACGATGTTAGTAATGACGTAATTGTAAAATTAGGTTATAAACCAGGGACTGTAAATAATTAGTATATTCGCCCCTGATTTTTGAAGAAAAACAATTAGAAAAAAATAAAAAAGTAAAATAAAACGATGAGAAAGTTAATTAACGTATTCTTTGTAGCAGCAGGGTTATTGTTTACAGCGAATATGGCAAGTGCACAACAAAAATTGGGTCACATTAATTCTGAAGAGGTATTTGCAAATTTACCAGAGGCTAAAACAGCTCAAACTACTTTAGAAACCTTAGGTAAACAAAAGCAAGCCGATATTGATGCAATGATCAAAGAATATCAAAGTAAAATGGCTGCAGCAGAAGCTAAGCAAAAAACTTTGAGTGAGGCTAACAAAGAAACAGTAGGTAAAGAATTACAAGCTGCGGGTCAAGAATTACAGGATTTAGAAAAACGCATTACTGATGCGCGTACTAAAGCGTCGCAAGATATAGGTACTAAACAAGGTGAATTATTCCAACCTATCCAGGCTAAAGTTGCAACTGCAATTTCTGCTGTAGCTAAAGAAAAAGGTTTAGCTTACGTTTTCGATATCGCAAACGGACAAGGTGGTAACAATTTAGTTTTCTGGGATGGTGGTGATGATATTACTGCTTCAGTAAAAACTAAATTAGGAATCACTGCAACTGCTGCAAAACCAGCAGCACCTAAAAAGTAGTTCTGAGTCGGAAGTTCGGAGTTCAAAATCTCCTTACCAATTCAAAATATAAGGCGGAATTAAGTTTAACTTAGTTTCGCTTTTTGTTTTAGGATTTTCGTCATGCTGTCCCGAGTTTCGGGATCAGCATCTTTGATGTCTAACTTCAGCGCAGCAGATCCTGAAACAAGTTCAGGAAGACGACCGTTTTAAAGATTTAACTTTTCAATATTTATCTATAACTTTCCAACACAATGCAGGCTTCGCCAATAGGTATTTTCGATTCAGGTTACGGTGGTTTAACAGTTTTCCGGTCTATTGCCGATAAATTGCCCGATTACAATTATATCTATTTGGGCGATAATGCCCGTTCGCCCTATGGCGACCATTCTTTCGAGACCATTTATAAATATACTTTAGAATGCGTAGAATGGCTTTTTGCTAAAGGATGCCATTTGGTTATTCTTGCCTGTAATACGGCGTCAGCTAAAGCGCTTAGAACGATCCAGCAAATAGATCTTCCTGCTAAATATCCCGGTAGAAGAGTGCTTGGCGTAATCAGGCCCACAGCTGAGGTAATTGATGGTTATACGAGCACTAAATCGGTAGGGGTAATGGGGACCAGAGGTACAGTTAATTCTCAATCTTATCTTTTAGAGATCAATAAATTTTTTCCTGAGATTAAGGTTTACCAGCAAAGCTGCCCGATGTGGGTTCCACTGATTGAAAATAACGAACACTTACAATCTGGCGCTGACTTTTTTATCAATGAATATTGTGATCAGTTATTGAGCCAATCGGCAGCTATCGATTGCGTGCTATTGGCTTGTACACACTATCCTTTATTAATGCCTAAACTGAAGAAGGTATTCCCCGACCATATAAGCGTTTTAACGCAAGGCGAGATTGTATCCCGCAGTTTAGCTGATTATTTAAAGAGACACCCTGAGATGGAAGAAAAACTAGCTAAACAGGGCGAAAGGTATTTCTATACTAGCGGTGATCCTGCAGCTTTTGATGAACACGCCTCTATTTTTTTCGGAGAGCCGTTGAAATCAGATAGAATGATTGTTTAACTGTAAACTGAACCCTGGTTAATTGTTTGAATTGGTTAACTGGAAATTGCGCATTGAAAATTGTTAATTCCTGATCTGCGTCCTGCTGAACTTCTTTCAGTATCTATTCTGTTGATAAAAATCTTTAAATTGATTTGTTGCCAGTACAGATGGACGGTTCAGTAATCTTTCTCTTTTGCATTAGTAACTGTAAAACGCAAACCGTTGATATATGAAATTAATTGAATAGCGCGATCTCTGTAGGTAATTCAAGTAAGTGTGTATAATTTACACTAACTAAGCTGGCTATTTGAACATATTGGAATTAATTAGAAGGGGCGATTGGAGTTAGAGATAGATTAGTCGCACTTTTAGTTCATCTGTCAGCCTAAACTCATCATAATAAAAGAAAACATTTTTCTTTAGGTTGTAACGAGTTAAAAGGATAACTTTGCGGCTTCAAACCCACACAATGAGTGATCAGATAAAACACGAATGCGGAATCGCTTTTATTCGCCTGTTAAAACCACTTTCTTACTACCAGCAAAAGTACGGTACAGCACTTTACGGCCTTAACAAATTATACCTTTTAATGGAAAAACAGCATAACCGGGGCCAGGATGGCGCAGGTATTGCCACCATTAAGCTGGATATGAAACCGGGCAGTAGGTACATCAGCCGATACCGGAGCATGGCATCTAATGCGGTAGCTGATATCTTCGAATATGTGCAGAACAAATTTGTCGATATCCAAGAAAACACGCCTGAATTAATGCAGGATACAGAATGGCTCAAAAACAACGTAAGCTTTATCGGCGAGGTGTTAATGGGCCATTTGCGTTATGGTACGCATGGTAAAAACAGCATCGAAAATTGCCACCCTTTTTTAAGGCAAAACAACTGGATGACACGTAACCTGGTAATTGCAGGTAACTTCAACATGACGAATGTTGATGAATTATTGGAGCAATTGTACGAGTTAGGTCAGCATCCAAAAGAAAAAGCAGATACCGTTACGGTATTAGAAAAAATCGGGCACTTTTTAGATGATGAAAACCAGGAGCTTTTCGATCAGTACAAAAAAGAAGGGCATGATAACATTGCGATTACACACAAAATATCTGATAATTTAGATATTGCAAATATCCTTCGCCGTTCGGCCAAAACATGGGATGGAGGTTATTCGATCTGTGGTATGGTGGGTAATGGCGATTCGTTCATTATGCGCGATCCGGCAGGTATCCGTCCGGCGTATTATTACTATGATGATGAGATTGTTGTAGCGGCATCTGAAAGGCCTGCTTTACAAACTGCATTTAATATCCAGTTCAAAGATGTTAAAGAGATCGATCCTGGGCATGCTTTAATTATCAAGAAAAACGGTGAGGTGAGCATGGAGCAGTTCCGCGAGCCAACCGAAAGATTGTCGTGCTCTTTCGAACGTATTTATTTCTCAAAAGGAAGTGATGTAGAGATTTACCGCGAACGTAAACAGCTTGGTCGCTTATTAAGCGATAAAATCCTTCAGGCCGTTAATTACGATCTAAAAAATACAGTATTCTCATTTATCCCAAATACGGCAGAAGTAGCCTTTTTTGGAATGGTTGATGGTGTTCAGCAATATGTGCGCAGGCACCAGAAAGATATACTTTTACATAAAAAAGAAACATTAACAGATCAGCAGCTTGAAGACCTGTTATCTTTAGCGCCCCGTGTAGAAAAGCTTGCGGTTAAGGATGTAAAACTGAGAACTTTTATTACTCAGGACGCAGACCGTAGCGAAATGGTAGCACATGTTTACGATACTACCTATGGTATTATCAATAACCACCAGGATACTTTAGTGGCACTTGATGATTCGATTGTGCGTGGTACAACTTTAAAGCAGAGTATCATTAAAATTGTTGACCGCTTACACCCTAAGAAAATCATTATTGTTTCTTCTGCACCTCAGATCCGTTACCCTGATTGTTATGGTATCGATATGAGCAGGATGGGGCAGTTCGTGGCTTTCGATGCAGCTATTCAGTTGTTAACGGAGCGCGGTATGTGGCAGGTGATCGAAGACGTTTACACGAAATGTAAAGCTTCGTTGCTTTTACCTAAAGAGGAAATTGTAAACCACGTTAAGGAAATTTATAAACCGTTTACGCCTGAAGAAATTTCGGCTAAAATTGCACAGATTATTACAGCTTGTCCGAAAAACAAAGGTGACTGGTATTTCTCAGGAAATTATCCTACCCCGGGGGGTAATAAAGTGGTAAATAAAGCTTTCGTTAACTGGAAAGAAGGAAATAACCAAAGGGCTTATTAGGTCCTAATTCCCTAAAGGGTACTTGAATAATAAATAGCTCATATTTTATATGGGCTATTTTTTTTGTTTTTTACCACTGAGAACAACGAGTTTGCACAGAGAAAAGAAGAGTTCCGAGCCCCTGTTTAGCGCTGAGCACGAAGACACAAATTGTAGCTTCCTATGCAGAGAAGAGTCCTTCGACTCCGCTCAAGGTGACCATCAAAAAAGGTAACAATCTTTTCCTACCTAAACCTGACATTCGCGGAAAGCCCGGAACCCGATCCTTTATCGGGTGAGGACTTGCAGCATTGGCAGGACTAACGTTTAATAGCAGCAATGCACCTGCTTTCCAAAAAAACAGAAAACTGGTTTAGTGATTTTTGTTTGCCCTTCGACTCCGCTCAGGATGACCGTAAGATTGAGTACGATCTTCCCTAATCTAAACCTGACATTCGCGGAAAGCCCGGAACCCGATCCTTTATCGGGTGAGGACTTGCAGCATTGGCAGGACTAACGTTTAATAGCAGCACTGTCCCTGCTTTTCAAAAAAAACTGCTAGTAATTTTTGTCGGCCCCTCGACTCCGCTCAGGGTGACAAAACGTGAGGAAATTTCCGTGTGTTCTGTGTTTCCGTGGCTAATAATAAGATGTGTATGCTGCGATTTTCTTTATAATCTTTGTGGTAAAAACCTATACGTAGAACTTCAGGTAAGTTTTAACGATGAGCCAAATGGCAAAAAAGATGATAACCACACCTGCGATTTTATTCAGTTTTTTAAGCGCGTCTTCTTTTATTTTATAACGGAGTTTACTCGAGTAGAAACTCTTTGCACCATCTATACTCAATTGGGTAGCCATGGCAATAAAAAAGCAGACTAGCTTTTCGTTCAGCATGTTATTCAATTTAACCGAGATGATCCCGCTTACAATAATCCAGAACATTAAGGTAGAGGGGGTAAGGATGCACATTAAAAAACCTTTTATTACATAGCCACGTTTACTTACTTTTTGAAGCGTTGAACTATTATAGTGCACCGTTATTTTAGAAACCAGGTAATATATACCTACGGCTAACAAGAATAGGCCCCCAATGGTGCCTACATATTTATCAAATTCTGCTTTATAATCAAAAAACTGGCTGCCAAAAAGAACCAGGCCAATTAAGACCACATCACTAATAATTACGCCAACAGCTAAAGAAAACCCAGCTTTGAAGCCCCTCTCTATGCTGGTTTTAATCATTGCAAAAAATACCGGCCCTGTTAAAAACGACGAAATAATCCCTGCTCCTATACCTAGTAATATGGCTTCAAACATGCATTGTATTGTTTATAATATGCGAATATGCAACTTTATACCTAAACATTTAACATTTATTTTTGTTGCATAGGTTGCATAAAATTTACTGGTTTTCATTTTTTTTTATTTATGTTTAGAGCCACTAAAACTAGATTTAAAAAATGAGTTCAGAACAAACACAAACCAAGTGGGGGCAGTTTATTCCTTTGGTTACGGTATTCTTTTTCTGGGGCTTTGTAGCCGCCAGTAATGATATTTTAATACCGGTATTTAAAAAAGCTTTTGATTTATCGCAAGCCGAAAGTCAATTGGTTTCATTGGCATTTTATATTGCTTATACAGTGGGTGCTTTAATTTATAACGGTATTTCTGTTATAATAGGACAAGATATTGTAAACAAATTGGGTTATAAAAATTCGCTTGCGCTTGGTCTGGTTATTTCGGCACTTGGAACCTTATTGTTTTATCCTGCAGCAAACATGCATTCGTTTCCTTTAATGCTTTCAGGCTTATTTATTGTGGCATTAGGTTTCTCCTTACAGCAGACTGTTGCAAATCCATTAGCTATTGCATTAGGGCCAATTAAAACAGGTTCGCAACGTTTAACGCTTGCCGGTGGTATTAATAACTTTGGTACAACCATTGGACCACTTATTGTAAGTTTCGCTATTTTTGGTTCTGCGGCAAATGCAACTACAAATATTAGTATAGAAAGCGTTAAAATTCCATATCTAATTTTGGGAGTTGCTTTTATTGCCGTTGCTGTTTTCTTAAAAATGTCATCGTTGCCTGATCGACCTGCTTTGGTTGAAGCTGTGGTTGAGGATACTAAATCGATTAAGGGATCTGCTTTGCAATATCCGCAATTGGTTTTGGGTATGATTGCCATATTTGTTTATGTGGGTGTTGAGGTATCTACCGCAAGTAATCTACCGGCTTATATGGAGAAAGATTTAGGCTTTGCCATTAAAGATATCGCACCTTATATCTCTTTATATTGGGCCAGTATGATGATCGGTCGTTGGACAGGTGCTGTTGAAGCTTTTACTGATAATATCAGCACACAAAAAGTATTACGTTTTATTGCACCATATTTAGCTTTTGGTATTTTCTTAGCTGTAAATGCTATAGCAAAACATGATCTTGCTCCATTTTATGTATACGGTTTGATTATATTGGTGTTAATTGCTGCTGATATGGCGAGTAAAGGTAACCCGGCCCGCATGTTGCTAATCTTTTCGGCAATAGGTATTACTGCGTTGTTAATCGGAATGTTTACTAAAGGAATGGTAAGTGTTTATGCCATTACCAGTGTAGGTTTATTCTGTAGCACTTTATGGCCTTGTATTTTTACCTTGGCAGTAAGCGGTTTAGGTAAACACACCAGTCAGGGAAGTAGCTTCTTAATTATGATGATTATGGGCGGTGGTATTATTAGTTGGGCACAAGGTGCTGTATCAGAATTTACAGGTATTCAATACAGTTATGTTGTAGGGATTATCTGTTTTGCTTACTTGGCATTCTATGCCTGGAAAGTAGCTGGAATATTAAGATCACAAGGAATAAACTTTGATCAAAAAATTTCTGGCGGACATTAATTTTTAATAAAGTAATTTTGCAGCCACAGAGATTTAGTTCTTTGTGGCTTTTTTGATTTTTATAATGGCAGATAAACCAAGTTTCGATTCGATATTTATGAACCTTGCCACCGATTTGGCAGCCCGTTCGCATTGCGTGCGTGCCCATGTAGGTGCAGTGTTAACAAAGGATACCCGTATTATTTCTATCGGCTACAATGGCCCACCAGCTGGTACCCACAATTGCGACGAGGAATGGCCTGAGCATGGCTGTGCGCGTGATAGTAAGGGAAGCTGTTCTTTAGCCTTACACGCTGAGGAGAATGCAATTCTGTATGCTTCTAAAAACGGTTCGAAAATAGAAGGCTGTACTTTATATACCACCTTATCGCCCTGTATTGCCTGCGCCCGCTTGATTTTGTCATCAGGAATTAAATTGGTTTATTATTCTAAATCGTATGCAGCTTACAAAGGTTTGCCTAGCGATGAAGGAGTAGACTTTTTACGGAAATTTGGGGTTGAGGTGGTTTTGATAGAATCGTAAAGGTTCAGTGGTTCATTTGTCATTGGTGACTGCAAGTTGTAAATCAGCTCACCAATTTTATATCTAAAACATAACTCGGTTTATCTTGACAACTTGACAAGTTTTGTTTATATTTGATTATAAATCTATTAGCTATGAAAACAATGTCTGTTGGAGAATTTAAAGCTCACTTTTCTGAAGTACTTGAAGATGTTAAGGCAGGTATTGGTATTGCCGTAACTTATGGAAGAAAAAAAGAGGTTATTGGGTATTTTGTTCCTGATTTGGAAGAAAACAATAAAGAGCGTAAAATAGGTATGCTTGACGGGAAAGCCGAAATAATATTTAAAGATGATTTCAAAATTACTGAAGAGGAATTCTTAGGCATATGATTTACCTCTTAGATACCCATGTACTAGTTTGGTCATTAATGTATTCATCCAAGCTTTCGAATGTCTGCTTGGAAATTTTAAAGAACAAAAAAAATACAATTCTAGTGAGTACGATAAGTTTTTGGGAAATATCTTTGAAACATTCAATCAATAAACTGGATATTTTGAGAATCATACCGGAGGCTTTGCCTGAACTCGCAATCGAGGCCGGTTACGAACTTTTACCCCTTTTACCAAATGATGTGGCTAATTACCATCACTTAAATGCGAACTGGCACAGAGATCCTTTTGATAGGATGTTAATATGGCAGGCTATTCAGAAAGATATAACTTTAATCAGTAAAGACGAAGACATTAATAAATACCGATCAGCGGGATTAAAGGTTGTTTGGTGATTATTGTTCAATGGTTCATTTGTCATTAGTTCATTGGTGACGATAAGTAGTTTACTGGTTAATTGTTTAAATCAGTTAATCAACTTCGGACTTTTTAGTTATACTGGTTAATCGGTTAACTGTTTGAAGCGGTTAATTGACTCCAAACTGGCTTCGGACTCCTGACTGCCGACTCCGGACTTTTTTAAGCTAAAAATCTCAAATCTCCGGCTTCAAATATCATATCTAATTGGTACCTTTGCGGATGCAAGAAAAAATCATTATCGTCGATTTTGGTTCGCAATTTACACAACTCATCGCTCGTAGGGTTCGCGAACTAAATATTTACTGTGAAATATATCCATACAACAATCTTCCTGAGGTTACGCCTGATGTAAAAGGAGTTATTTTTTCGGGTAGTCCATTCTCCGTTCGTCAGGAAGATGCACCTCAGATCGATTTATCGAAATACCATTTAAAATTTCCTTTATTGGCTGTTTGTTATGGTGCACAATATATTGCCCAACATTCTGGCGGTGCAGTTCAGCCATCTTCAACACGCGAATATGGTCGTGCTAACCTGAATTTTGTAAACCAGGAGAATAAATTATTTAAAGGCATTAACATCGGTTCACAAGTTTGGATGAGCCATGGTGATACCATTACCGATATTCCAGAAAATTTTGAGCTGATTGCCAGTACTGATAGCGTAAAAGTCGCAGCTTACCATATTAAAGATTCAGATACTTATGCCATCCAGTTTCACCCTGAGGTAACGCATAGTATTGATGGGAAAATCCTTTTAGAAAACTTCTTGGTTGATATTTGCGGATGTAGCCAGGACTGGACTTCTGCTGCTTTTGTTGAAACCACAATTGCCGATATTAAAGCTACTGTAGGTAACGATAAAGTTGTTTTGGCACTTTCAGGTGGTGTTGATAGTAGTGTTGCTGCGGTACTTTTACATAAAGCCATCGGTACAAACCTTCACTGTATATTTGTTGATAATGGTTTATTGCGTAAAAACGAATATGAAAGTGTTTTAGAACAGTATAAAGATTTTGGCTTAAATATTAAAGGCGTTGATGCTAAAGATAAATTCTTGGGCCAATTGGCCGGGGTAGAAGATCCGGAAACAAAACGTAAAATTATTGGCCGTGTATTTATCGAAGTTTTCGACGAAGAATCTCACCTGATCCAGGATGTAAAGTGGTTGGCCCAAGGTACAATCTATCCTGATATTATTGAATCAGTTTCGGTTAAAGGGCCGTCGGCAACCATAAAATCGCACCATAATGTAGGTGGTTTGCCAGATTTTATGAAACTTAAAGTAGTAGAGCCACTTAAAACTTTGTTTAAAGATGAAGTAAGAAGAGTAGGCACCACTTTAGGGTTAGAATCGTTTATTTTAGGCCGTCAMCCATTTCCAGGCCCAGGCCTGGGTATCCGCATTATCGGAGAAGTTACTCCAGAAAAAGTAGCCATTTTACAAGATGCCGATAAAATTTATATCGACAATTTAAAAGAAGCAGGCCTTTACGATAAAGTATGGCAGGCAGGCGCTATTTTCTTACCGGTAAGATCTGTAGGAGTGATGGGCGATGAGCGTACTTACGAAAATGTAATTGCATTAAGAGCAGTTGAATCACTTGATGGGATGACTGCAGATTGGTGCCATTTACCTTATCCGGTATTGGCTAAAATCTCAAACGAAATCATCAATAAAGTTAAAGGGATCAATAGAGTGGTATACGATATCAGCTCTAAACCACCTGCAACTATCGAGTGGGAATAGTTTTTAGTTCAGAGTCCTGAGTCATTAGTCGGGAGTCGATATACAAATAATATGCTTATGCTAGCAAGGTGGAATAAACTTTGCTAGCATATTTTGTTAAAAATGATAGGTATGAATTTCAAGAAGGTTTATTGGTTGCTGGTTTTGTTTGCGGTAGTTTTGGGTGCTTGTTCGCCTAAAATCAGGACACCCAAGCCTGAAACGGAAAAACCGGTTGAAAAAGAAAAGCCAACAGATAAAAAGCCTATCAAAAAGTTTTCGCAGGCAAGTGTTTCCTTACTTGTTCCCTTTAAATTGGATGAGCTGAATTTAAAAACAGCAACAAAAGCCGATATAGAAAAATATGCTATGCCTATCGATTTTTATCAGGGCTTTAAATTGGGATTGGATTCTGCCGCGGCTCAGGGTTTAAATTTTAAACTCAATGTTTTCGATACACAGGATGATAATGCACATATATCGGTTTTGTACAAAAATGAGCGTTTTAAACAAAGCAATTTAATTATTGGCCCTGTTTTTCCTGATGGGTTAAAGTTTATCTCCAATTATGCCAAAGAAAACAATGCAATCATCGTATCTCCTTTGGCTGCTTCCGAACCTGCAGAATTTAATAATCCAAATCTGGTGTCCATTGTAAATAATATTGGTTTACATGGAAAAAAGATAGCCACATACATTGCTAAAAATTATAATCCTGCCAATACTATAGTGGTACTGATTAACCCAAAGAAAACAGAAGACGAACAATTTGCAGCGCCAATAAGGAACTATTTTCAAGCCAGTACCAAGTTTGTGGTACAGGAGTATGCTTCGGCCTATGCTTTTGAAACAAAAATGATCAAAGGCAAAGAATATGCAGTGGTGCTTACCTCATCCGACAGGACTTTTGTATTGCCAACAGTAGAAAAACTGTATAAATTAAAGCATCTACCCACTGGTGGTTATAGCATTAATCTATTTGGTCATCCTAATTGGGTAAAACAGAATTATCCCACTGATAAATTACAAGACCTAAATACCATTATCAGCTCATCTTATAAAATAGACTATAAAAACAGTACAGTTGTTACCTTTATTAAAAAATATCGCTATAGGTATGGATTTGAGCCTGGAGAATACGCCTTTAAAGGCTTTGATGTTGGCTATTATTTCGGTAAACTGTTAACTACTTATGGAGAGGATTATAGAGATTATCTGGTAAAAGATAAATATAAAGGCCTCCATAATAACTTTTCATTTATCCATGATGAAAAATTAGGCTATATTAACACCAGTTTAATGTTACTGAAGTTTAAAAACTTTGCGTTAAACCTAGTTGAGTAATTCTATAATTTTTTCTTCCATTTTAATTATTGCATGAGAGCAGATCATCAGTTAAGAGCCTTTGAACAGATTTTGAGTAATTATGATGGAAGTTTGCCCTTGCATCGTTTTCTACCAACCTATTTTAAGCAGCATAAGCAAATGGGTTCATCCGATAGGAGATGGGCTACACGTCATATGTATAGCTTTTTTAGATTAGGTAAGGCTTTATCGGCACTTCCGCAGGAAGAACGTTTAAGTATTGCCGATTTCTTATGCCACGATACACTTAGCCTTATTGTAGAGAAAAATCTGCCGGAATTAAAGGAAAGTATTATACTGCCGCTGGGAGAAAAAATATCCATCATTAAAACCAGGTATCCGGATTTTGATTTGCAGGAGGTATATCCGTTTCACGAAAATCTATCTGATGGATTAGACCGGGAAGCGTTTTGTACCTCATTCTTCAAACAGCCAGATCTCTTTATCAGGGTAGGAGGAGAAGAATCTGTAGCTATTATTGCAAAATTAGAAGATGAAAACATTGCGGTTAAAGCGATTTCTGATACTGCTCTGGCTTTGCCTAATGGAACCAAGTTAGAAACCATATTAAAAGAAGGCAGTTATCAGGTTCAGGATTTATCTTCTCAGCACACAGGCAGTTATTTTAAACCGAACAAATGGGATAAATGGTGGGATTGCTGCGCGGCATCTGGTGGGAAAACGCTGCTGTTGCACAGTTTGGAGCCTGTGATTGAGCTTTTGGTTTCTGATCTGAGAGAAAGTGTACTCTTAAATTTAGATGAACGTTTCCGCTTAGCCGGGATCAAAAAGTACCATAAAAAGGAACTGGATCTTTTACAGAACAACGATCAGGTTTTACACCACTATCAATTTGACGGGATCATTTTGGATGCGCCCTGCACTGGTTCTGGAACATGGGGCAGAACACCCGAAATGCTTACATTTTTCGAGGAACGGAAAATTAATCAATTTGCCAGCATCCAGAAGGGGATTGTCCAAAATATTGTAAAGTATTTAAAGCCAGGTAAGCCCTTAATTTACATTACTTGCTCTGCCTTTGCCGAAGAAAACGAAGCCATTGTTCAGCATATGATTGATCAGTTGCCATTAGAACTGGAAAAAATGGAATTGATAAAGGGTTATGAAAACAATGCCGATACGATGTTTGTGGCGAGGTTGATTAAGAAGAGCCAGGATTAAACTACTTGTATCGTCACCCTGAATTTATTTCAGGGTCTTAACATATAGATGCTGAAATAAATTCAGCATGACGCTCACTTAAAGCGACATTACGTATGTTCAAACCAGGATTTGAAATTCTTTTTAAAGTATTTTACCGCTTCGATTAAAACGGCTATTGCTCCAATAATTAAGGTATATTCTTCAAAGCTGTTCATGATGTAAGCTTTATGTTTAGATGGATATACGTAATTATTGTTACAGATTGATTGGAGGATTGTCATTTTGATGAGTACTTTTCTACGTTCGTCGTCTTGCTGAACTTGTTTCAGCATCTTTTTTGATTATTGGACCCTGAAATAAATTCAGGGTGACGAATCTTTGAAATGATACCTATAGTCCCGTATTATTTCTGAACAATTTAATCGCTATAGCCAATAAAATTACCCCAAAGGCTTTACGTAAGATGTTCAAGCCCGATTTTCCAAAAAGTTTTTCAAGTCTGTTGGTATTTTTCAATACAAAGTATACAAACAACATATTGAGTATAATGCCCACTAAAATATTCTGGGTATGATATTCTGTTTTTAGCGAAAGTAGGGTAGTCATTGTTCCTGCTCCGGCAATTAAAGGGAAAGCCAACGGAACGATGGAGACTGTTTCTGGTGCTTCTTCTTTAAAAATCGTTAATCCCAATACCATTTCCATAGCGATAAAAAAGATCACGAAAGAACCCGCAATAGCGAAAGATTCTACATCTAATCCGATTACTTTTAATAACGATTCGCCAACAAATAAAAAGAGGATCATTAAGCCTGTAGCAACTAAAGATGCTTTTTCTGATTCGATATGACCTGCTTTTCTACGTAATTCGATTACAACGGGAATGGCGCCCAAAATATCGATAATAGCGAAGAGCACCATCGTTGTGGATAGGATCTGGCTTAAGTTGAACGTCATAAAATCGAATTTCATAGCAGCGCAATTTTAAGCAAAGGTAGCGGAATTTGTATCAATTCCTCCATTGTACTGTTATTTATTAGAAATAGAACTGTGTTCTTAACGTGAGCACATTGTCTTTTCTATCAGCAGTATAACCCTGAATTTGGGTCGATTCGTTTTTAATGATATCATAATAAAGTACAGCCTTAAAATGTGGATTAAAATGATGTAAAAAACCAAATCCAAAAGTATCAAAACGAACATCCGCTGGAGAAAGCCCCTGAGTATTTGAAATATCAAGCCCTTTTACCTTTGAATTTGGATCATACCAATCGTATTTTAAAATAAGCTGATTGTCGGTGCTATTCAAGGTTTGTACAAATGTAACGTAAGCACCATTGAAGGTTCGGGTATAATAAGGCAAGGCTATCGATTTGCTATCAACAGGATAAGAGCCAGGTGTGGTTGAGGTAGTTGAAGTGCCTGTTTGTAAGCCAGACACCACTTCTGCCCTCAATTCAGATTTCCAGCTTTTGGTTTTTGTAGCCAGCTGAATATCGGCACCATAATATCTCCTTGGAGCAACCTTATTGATGGTATTGGCCGACGAATCCTTCATCATTCTCCATTGGTTGTCGATTCTATCCATCTTATAACTTACGGGCAAGCGATGGTTTAAGCCGCCTTGTAGCGTACTTATACCGCCCGCAATGGTGAAATTTTTAAAGGCATAGGTTTTATGGCTTAACCTGAAGATAAAATCTTTACTATTATCAAATTCTCCAGCGCCGGCTAAGCCTTGTCCGTTGTAAATACCAAAATCGAATACAAAGTTTTTCAACCGGGCATCTTTCCAACGAGGATTTAGGGTAAACGTAGCCCCCAGATCTCGTTCTGTTTTCATTAAAATCTGCGACATCCGGCCACGCTCCGGCGCTTCCCTTACTGAAGAAGATAATTGCAGTTCGTTCCCAAACGGACGGCCAGAAAGCCCTAAAGTAACCGCCAGTATTTTCCATTTATTTTCGTAATAACGTCCCCAAAAATCACGAATGGCAACACCTTGTTCAGTACCGTCAAACTGAAGTACAAAATAGGTAGAAGGACTGCCATCATCTGTTAACATCATATAATCGGCCCTTAAACGACCTCTTCTCAACCTAAACCGGTTATTGGTAAACTCGCCAAAATTTCCGCCTTGGTATTCTGCCTGTGCACCATTTGCTTGCGCAACCTGGAATTGAGGCTGCAGGTACCCGCTAAAAGATAATGAACCATATTTCTTAGAAATAATGAGCAAATGGTTAACCGTGGTAGAATCCATTACATCGTTAATTGTTCTCTGCGCATATCCTGCAGCGGAAATGAATAGCAAAACAATCGTTAAGAAGAAATAAGTGATCTTAAATTTAGCAAAATAGCGGTACATGTTATCAATTTTTTGCAAAGGTAGTTTTATTAACAATTATTTAACATAAAAAAGCCCCGACTTTTCGGTCGAGGCTTTTGTTTTTTTGAAAAATGTAATTTATTTAACGTCTTTCAAATGAGAATTCTTTTTACTGTATCCAAAGTAAATGATAAATCCTAATGCTAACCAGCCAAATAATCTTAACCAGTTTGTCCAGCCTAAACCAAGGATCATTAAACCGCAGGCAACAACACCCAAAATCGGAATTAAAGGTACCCAAGGTGTTCTAAACTGACGAGGAAGATCTGGATCTGTTTTTCTTAAGATGATTACCGCTATACAAACCAACATAAATGCGAATAACGTACCGATACTAGTCATATCGCCCACTACATCGCCTGGGATAAATGCAGCAAATAAACCTACAATTACCAAGATCACTAAGTTTGCTTTATAAGGTGTTTTAAATTTAGGGTGTAAATCACTGAACATTTTAGGTAATAAACCATCTTTACTCATCGAATAAAATACACGGCTTTGGCCTAATAACATCACCAAGATTACAGAAGAGAAACCGGCTAAAATTGCTACTGTTACTAATTTAGATAACCATGAGTATCCGGTCATATATTCGCTAATTGCAGCTACCACAGATGCTTCACCACCTTTAGTTCTGAAAAACTCAACTGGTGCAATTCCCGTTAAAACGTGTGCGAATAATATGTATAATACAGTACAAACTGCTAACGATCCTAAAATACCAATTGGCATTGCTGTTTTAGGATTTTTAGTTTCCTGAGCGGCAGTACTTACAGCATCAAAACCGATAAAGGCAAAGAATACCGTTCCGGCAGCGCCAATAACGCCCCAGAAACCACCAAAACTATGGCTAATACCTGCATGATCTACATATGTGGTAGCAGCCGGAATGTATGGATGGTGATTTGCTTCGTGGATGAAGCCCCAACCTAAAACAATGATTAAGATAACAATACCCACTTTGGTAATTACGATTAAACCGTTTACAAAAGCAGATTCTGAAGTTCCTTTAATTAAAAGTAAACTTAACAAGCCTACTATAAACAAGGCAGGAAGATTCATAATTCCATTTACGGTACCATCTGGATGCGATTGGAAAGGCGAGTGGCACCACTCGTAGGGTATGGGTGAGGTATGTAATACTTCTACCAATAGTTTATTCAGATATTCGCTCCAGGCTATACCTACAGTAGCGGCACCTACAGCATATTCTAACACTAAATCCCATCCAATAACCCAAGCCATTAGCTCGCCCATAGTAGCATAAGTATAAGTATATGCACTACCAGAGATTGGAATAGAAGAAGAGAGCTCGGCATAACATAAACCTGCCAAAGCACAGCCTATCGCAGCTATTATAAAACCGATTGTAACTGATGGTCCAGCATTTTGAGCGGCTGCAGCAGCAGTACGAACAAATAGCCCGGCACCAATAATAGCCCCTACACCTAATGCAACTAATGCACCTGCACTAAGTGTGCGCTTTAAGCCTTTGCTTGAATCACCTGCTTCTTCAAGCAATAGATGCATTGGCTTTTTAGTAAATAAACCCATATTATAGTTTTTGTTTAGATTAATTCAGCTCCAAACGTAATTAAAAATTACGGAAATGTAAAAGGGATTTTGGTTAAAAAATCCCTTTAGCTATTATTTTATCAATGTTTTTACAACTAACGCCTTAAAGTGTCGGTGGTATTGGTTAAAGTATCCGTAATTACGTTACCTAAACTATCGGTTTTTTGCTCAATTCTGATTTCTTTTCGAACTTCTTGCTTATGTTCGCTGGCAATTGCCTTAACTGCGATGTATGGAGCAATAACTAGTGAAACAATAGACATTAATTTGATTAAAATGTTCATTGAAGGACCCGAGGTATCTTTAAAAGGATCGCCTACAGTATCCCCTGTTACTGAAGCCTTATGTGGTTCTGATTTTTTGTAGTGCATTTCACCATTGATCATTACACCTTGTTCGAATGATTTTTTGGCGTTATCCCATGCGCCACCTGCGTTGCTTTGGAAAATCCCCATCAATACACCGGTAACGGTTACGCCGGCCAATAATCCACCTAAAACTTCAGGACCAAAAGTAAAACCAACAATTATCGGCGTGAGAAAATGAAAGGAATCATCCCGCCAACAAATAATCCTGCTAATACTGGCGCTTTATATATATCTATCGCCGTAATACCTGCAATGCCTACAAAAGCTGCAAATAATGCTAAAGAGGTTAAGGCTGCAGATGCAATGGCAAATCCTTTACCGGTAGCTGCAGTGGTATTTCCAACAGCGTCTAAATTATCGGTACGTTCGCGTACTTCTGGAGGTAACTGACTCATTTCTGCAATACCGCCCGCATTATCAGCAATTGGTCCGAAAGCATCAATGGCCAATTGCATAGCTGTAGTGGCCATCATACCTGCTGCTGCAATAGCTACACCATATAAACCAGCAAAGTGGTACGATAACATAATCCCGCCTGCTAAAACCAAAATTGGAATAACAGTCGATTTCATTCCGACAGCTAAACCTGCAATAATATTGGTGGCATGTCCGGTTGATGATTGTTGGATAATAGAATTTACAGGGCCTTTGCCCATTGCGGTAAAATATTCGGTAACAATACTCATAATTGTACCCACTACTAAACCAACAATAATGGCATAAAACACATTAATACTAGAGAACTCATACCCACGTAAGTTTAATGTTTCGGGTAACATCCATTTTACGATAAAGAACGAAGCTACTGCTGTAATCAAAATTGATGACCAGTTACCTAGATTTAAAGCCGTCTGAACATTTGATTTATCATCTTTAATGGTTACAAACCAGGTACCTACAATCGAGAATAAAATACCCAATCCGCAGATTACCATAGGCAAAAGGATGGGAGACATACCCCCGAATTTATCAGTTACTGTAATTTCTTGTCCTAAAACCATGGTGGCTAATATCGTTGCTACATATGAGCCAAATAAATCGGCACCCATACCTGCAACATCACCCACGTTATCGCCTACATTATCGGCAATGGTTGCAGGGTTACGTACATCATCTTCAGGAATTCCGGCTTCTACTTTACCCACTAAATCGGCACCAACATCAGCAGCTTTGGTATAAATACCCCCACCAACGCGGGCAAATAAGGCAATAGATTCGGCACCCAAAGAAAATCCGGTTAAAACCTCAATAGCAGATCTCATTTCGGTGCTATTGGCGCTGGTTACATGGAATACCTGTAAAAAAACAATAAATAAACCGCCTAAACCTAAAACAGCAAGGCCAGCTACGCCTAAGCCCATTACGGTACCGCCAGTAAACGAAACTTTTAATGCTTGTTTTAAACTTGTTCTAGCAGCCTGTGTGGTTCTAACATTTGCTTTTGTGGCCGATTTCATTCCGATATAACCCGCAGTTGCAGAAAATACCGCTCCTATAATAAAAGAAATAGAGATAATCCAGCTCGAATGCATAGGTACCCCTTTAATTTCGGTAATTGTTCCTGAGTAGGCTAGGAGCGCAGCCGTAAAAACAGCGAAAATGCTCAATACCCTCCATTCGGCTTTTAAAAAGGCCATAGCTCCATCGGCTATATAGCCCGCAAGTTCCTGCATGTTTTTATCACCTGCATCTTGCTTGTTTACCCAGGCGCTTTTAATCATCATAACTATAATCCCGACAAGGCCTAGCGCCGGAATACAGTAAATTAAATTGTTTTGTAAAAAATCCATAGTTAATAATTGGTTTTATATTTGGTTAGTTGTTTATGTTGTTGTGTAACTGGTTAACTGTTTAAATTGGTCAATTGTTTAATCTATTTCAAACGTTCAGCGCCAAACGCTTCTCTCCAAACTACGTACTTATATCTAGCAAGATAATAAAATATTTTTCTTGTGATTAAATTTTTCATTGTCAAGTAGAATAAAATTTCGCTCAATTAAAATAATACAAGCGAAGTACTCCTATTTTCTTTTTTTTAAATAAATTAGCCACAAACTAAACCAAACTAAAAATGAATATTGAAAAAGAAGATGGACCTTCTAAAAGAAAATTAAGCCTTTTTGATGCTACCATGCTGGTAATGGGTTCGATGATCGGAAGCGGTATCTTTATTGTTAGTGCCGACATCATGCGGAATTTAGGTTCCGGTTATTGGCTGATTGTGGTTTGGGTGATCACTGGGGTGATGACAGTTGCCGCCGCAATTTCTTATGGAGAACTTTCTTCCATGTTTCCCAAAGCTGGTGGGCAATACACTTACCTGAAAGAGATTTTCGGTAAAATGATGGGATTTCTTTACGGTTGGGGCTTGTTTACCGTAATTCAAACCGGCACTATTGCAGCTGTTGCTGTTGCTTTTGGTAAATTTACGGCCTATTTAATACCAGCTTTAAACGATGCTGCTCCAATTTTTCAGAGTGGCGGTTATAAAATTACCTGGATACAGATTTTAGCCATCGGTGTGATTCTGCTTTTAACTTATATTAATACAAAAGGTGTTGAAGGCGGTAAAATTTTGCAGAACATTTTTACTGGTTCTAAAATTGTCGCTTTAATCGGCTTAATTATTTTAGGCTTTCTTTTGGTGAAAAACAGTTTTTGGGCCGGAAATATGAGCTTTGGCTGGGATGCTTTCAATAATCTTAAAACAGATCCAAGCGGCAATTTCTTGAAATCGGGATGGGAATCCATTTCCGGAATGGCAATAATGGGGGGGATTGCAGCTGCCATGGTTGGTTCGGTATTTTCGAGTGTGGCCTGGGAAAACGTAACTTTTGTCTCGGGAGAAATCGAAAACCCTAAAAAAAATGTTGTACGTTCTATGGTTTTAGGTACTTCAGCAGTGATGATTCTTTATTTATTGGTCAATTTTATCTATCTCAATACCCTAAACAGAGAGAGTATTGCATTTGCCCTCAATGATCGGGTTGCTGTTGCAGCCTCAGAACAGATTTTTGGTAGTGGAATCGGCACAATTGTAATTGCATTGTTGGTAATGATTTCTACTTTCGGTTGTGTTAATGGAATCGTATTGGCAGGTGCAAGGGTTTTTCAAACCATGGCAAAAGATGGAATGTTTTTTAAAGCAGCATTAAAAAACAATAAAAATGGAGTTCCTGAAAGATCACTTTGGATGCAGGGCATTTGGGCATCTGCTTTATGTTTAAGTGGGCAATATGGTAATCTTTTAGATATGATATCCTTTGTTATCGTGCTATTTTATATGATTACTGTTTTTGGTGTTATTTATTTAAGGATAAAACAACCTGGTCTTGAAAGGCCTTACAAAACCTGGTTATATCCAGTTACACCGATTATTTACTTATTGATAGGAGCGGCATTTTGTATTTTGCTGCTCATTTATAAACAGCAGTATACCTGGCCGGGGCTTGTGATTGTTTTGCTGGGAGTGCCTGTTTACTTTTTTATTAATAAAAAAGAGCAGCAAGATTAACCAGAGGCGTCCTGCTGAACTTGTTTCAGCATCTTACTGGTAGGATAGATCCTGAAACAAATTCAGGATGACGAAATGAGATGAGAATTTACCATGAAACCTCGCAGGCTTTTAAAAACTGCGAGGTTTTTTGCTTCTCAAATCTCATATCTAACCGCTTCAAATCCCATTTTTACATTTTGAAAAGCAGGGTTCTGTTTCAATCGGTTCCGAAAGCCCCGTTATCCACTTTACTTCTCCCGATAGAAAAATCGGGATCGTGTTCGCTGCTACCGGGTTTAGCTAAGTTAAACCTGTGCTTAAACTCAGTTTTCCAAACCCGA
>NZ_JBFTRT010000053.1:0-23757 GCF_056399685.1 Pedobacter sp. 01N416 | reverse complement strand
GGTCTACATGGTATTCCTGTTCAATTTCTTTAATTAAGCGAACAGAGCTATCAATAGAGCAACCGGTAACGCCCGCCTGGCTTTCGTCGACCGTTAGGATAATAAAAAAGCCATAGCGGATTTCTGCTTTTGCAAGCAATTCATTTCCATGTGCTTTCCACTGGTTTGTAAAAGCTGCTAATTTATTTAAGATCTCACTTTCTTCAACAGAAGTAAATTTGCGATCGCTTTGGTATACCCAAACTCTTGATTGTGGAGAAAAACTCATATACAAATTTATGATTTTAATTAAATTGGTGTGTTTAAAACGCTAACCTGATGAAAAAGTTTACACTCTGCTTGAAAATATCCCTTCTTTCGGCTTTTTGTATGTTTTTATGTGCTTTTTCCGACCCCGAAACCGTAGCACAATCGATCAATTTTCTTCAAAAAACATTTACCGATCATTACGATAACAGTCAGGAAAGCGACCAAGTAAAGCGTTATGAGCTAAATGTTACCAACAATGGCTTTTGTCGTTACAAACGTTATTTTAATAACGGTAAAACAGAGTATTTCGCATTTAAGCTGTCGAAATTTAAAGATATGGATTATTATGGTACAACTACTTCGGGCAAATTGTATATCCATACCAAAGGTGACGACGTAATTGTGCAGACCTATAAAGACAAGGGAGGCGATGTAGACTCGATGGCTACGCAACTGGTTATTCCGTTAAAAAATATGGAAGCTGAAGATTTAAATCTTATCCGAGATAATTTGAATAAAATAAATACAGAGGTTTCAATTTCCCAGAAGCCATAACTTGTCTCTGATGATGAGCATTCAAGCGAGTTGATTATCTTTTTATAGTCTTATTAATTCCGTTGTTAACACCACTAGGGAAATTACATGTTAAGCTTATTGTTTATTTTGGAGCACAGCGTCATTCGCTTTTTTTTATGTTAGTCCTGCTCTTTGCTTTATCCCGATGAAATATCGGGGATGCCGCTCCGATCAGGGCTATGGACTTGGGGCTGTGGCACAGAAAACCGACATAGTAGCAGAAAATGGCTAAACTAAACCTGATTGAACGAATGCCGTTTTTCATGGCAGAAGGTAGAGCAGGAAGAAACTGACCTATGGACTGCTGCTATTGCTTTCCTAAAAATAAACAACCTAAACAGTACAAGGATCAAGAAGTTTTTTTAATATAAGTTAAAACACTTATATTCAGTCAACTTAAAACAATCTCATCTTGAAACGTAGAAACTTTATTTATTTAACTGGCGTAGGGGCTGCCGCGGCTATGCTTCCTGCTATTCCAGTTTTTGGGAAAGAGATTTCCCCCGAGCAAGCCTTAACGTATATCGATCCGGCGGCTAAAAAAATCTTGTCTGATGTAGCCCTAAATGCGGCACGCTCAAAAGGCGCAACTTATACTGATGTGCGTGTAGGCAGGTATCTTAACCAATACGTTGTTACACGCGAGGATAAAGTAGAGAATATTGTAAATACCGAATCGTATGGGATTGGTATCAGGGTAATTTCGAATGGCAGTTGGGGATTTGCGGCAACCGACAAAATGGACAAAGATAGTATTGCCAAAGCAGCCGAACTGGCGGTAACTATTGCCAAAGAAAATGCCCGTTTGTTAAGAGAGCCCGTAAAGCTGGCGCCACAAAAAGGATATGGTGAGGTAAGCTGGAAAGCACCGATTGAGAAAAATACCTTTGAGGTACCCGTAAAAGAAAAGGTAGATTTATTGCTGGCGGTGAACGATGCGGCAATGAAAGGTGGTGCAGATTACATCAACTCCATCTTATTCGCCGTAAATGAACAAAAATATTTTGCATCTACCGATGGTTCTTATATTGATCAGGACATCCACCGTATTTGGCCTACTTTTTTTATCACTAAAATAGATAAGGCAACTGGTAAGTTCGAAACGAGAAATGCATTGAGTGCACCTACTGGCAAGGGATACGAATACCTGGATGCAAGGCCACAGGATAAAATACAAACAGCTTCGGGCACGCTTTATAAAGGCAGGTACGATATGCTTGAAGATGCCACACAGGGAGCCAGGCAGTTGGGTGAAAAAATGAAGGCAAAATCAGTAGAGCCAGGTAAGTATGATCTGGTATTGGATCCTTCACATTTATGGTTAACCATACACGAATCGTGCGGTCATCCAACCGAGCTTGATCGCGTGTTGGGCTATGAGGCCAATTATGCAGGAACCAGTTTCCTGACACTTGACAAATGGGAATCTAAAAAATTTAATTATGGCAGCAAAGAAGTAAATATTACTGCCGATAAAACCGAAGTCGGATCATTAGGAGCTGTTGGGTATGATGATGAAGGTGTAAAATGCGGAAAATGGGATGTAATTAAAGACGGTATATTGGTAAATTACCAGGCCATCAGAGATCAGGCGCATATATTAGGTTTAAATGCTTCACAAGGCTGTTGTTATGCCGATAACTGGAGCAGTGTGCAGTTTCAGCGTATGGCCAACATTTCACTGCAGCCGGGCAAAGCCAAGCTGAGCATAGCCGATCAGATTAAAAATGTTGAAAAAGGCATTTACATTGTAGGCGATGGGTCTTTCTCGATCGATCAGCAACGTTATAATTTCCAGTTCGGCGGTCAGCTTTATTACGAAATTAAAGAAGGCAAAATCGCAGGTATGCTTAAAGATGTAGCCTATCAGGCCAATACCCAGGAATTCTGGAATTCGTGCGTGGCTATCTGCGATGAAAGCGATTACCGTTTAGGAGGCTCTTTTTTCGATGGTAAAGGCCAGCCAGGTCAGGTGAGTGCTGTCTCCCATGGATCGGCAACCACACGTTTTAATAAAGTTAATGTTATCAACACCGCTAGAAAAATCTGATAGAAACTATGCCAATCTTAACAAAAGCAGAAGCAAAGGCCCTTTTAACTAAAGTACTTTCTTACTCTAAAGCAGAACAATGTGAAGTAAACCTAAATTGCTCAGATAGCGGTAATATAAGGTACGCCCGAAATTCGGTATCAACCAGTGGGGGGATAAGCGCCAACAGCCTGGTAGTCAGTTCTGCCTTCGGAAAAAAACTGGGTACGGCCACTATAAATGAATTTGACGATGCCTCATTGGAAAAAGTAGTGCGCAGGGCAGAAGAACTTGCTCAGCTGGCACCCGAAAATCCTGAATTTATGCCTTTTCTCAGTCCGCAGGAATATGGTGCCGATTCGCCTACCTTTTCTCCGGCTACAGCAGCCGTTACCCCGAAAGACAGGGCCGATGCAGTACAGGCCAGTTTAAAACAGGCTATAGACAGCAAGCTGAATGCTGCAGGGTTTTTATCCAACAGTATAGGCTGTTCGGCAATGATGAACAGTAAAGGTTTATTTGCCTACAATACTTCAACCGATGTAGCTTTTAATATTACCGTAAGAACTGATGATGGTAAAGGATCTGGTTATGCCACAAGGGGATACAACGATTTTAGCAAACTCAACGCAAAAGCTGATACAGCTATAGCAGCCAAAAAGGCCATGTCGTCGGTAACGGCAAAGGCCATTGAGCCAGGAAAGTATACCGTTATTTTAGAACCGACTGCGGTAGCAGTGATGCTGGAAAACCTATTCTTCTCGATGGATGCCAGGCAGGCCGATGAAGGACGGAGCTTTATGAGCAAAACCGGAGGCAAGACAAAATTGGGAGAACAGCTGGTGGATGAAAGAGTAAATATTTACTCTGACCCATGGAACCCCGAACTGCCAACTGCAACATGGTCTGGGGATGGAAGGCCACAGCAGAAAGTAAATTGGATAGAAAAAGGAGTAGTTAAAAATTTATACAGTTCGAGGTACTGGGCGCAAAAAACTGGGATTAAAGCGATCCCCTTCCCGGGTGGTGCCATTATGAAGGGCGGAACGAAAACCCTGGAAGAGCTGATCAAAGGAACAGAAAAAGGTATATTGGTTACACGCTTATGGTACATCCGCACGGTAGATCCACAAACCCTTTTGCTTACAGGGCTGACCAGGGATGGTACTTTTTACATCGAAAATGGAGAGATCAAGTTCCCAGTCAAAAATTTCCGTTTCAATGAAAGTCCGATTATTATGTTGAACAACCTGGATGAAATCGGAATAGCCGAAAGAACAGTTAGTGCCGAATCGGAAGCCAACTATCTTTTACCTCCATTAAGAATAAGAGATTTTACTTTTACCTCTTTATCTGACGCGGTATAGCAAATCAAGAATTAACAATATGATAAAGCCTGAGCATCATCGATGTTCAGGCTTTTGTTTAGTTAAAAGCTAAGGTTACAGGCCGTTTGCCCTTGCTGTAATCTCGGCAATATCCAACACCTTAACTTCCTGTTCTTTATCTTTTAGTTTAATACCATCGCTTAGCATGGTCATACAGAAAGGGCAACCTGCTGCAATAACCTGCGGATTGGTTTGTAAAGCCTCATCAATGCGTTCTACATTAATATCTTTATTTCCCTTTTCTGGTTCTTTAAACATCTGCGCGCCTCCGGCACCACAGCATAAGCCATTGCTTTTGCAGCGTTTCATTTCTACCAACTGTGCATCAAGTACTTCCAGGGCTTTTCTAGGCGCTTCGTAAATTCCATTTCCACGGCCCAAATAACATGGATCGTGATAGGTGATTTTTTTACCTTTGAAACTTTCCCCACCTTCAGCTTTTAGTTTGCCTTCGTTAATCAGATCCTGTATCAATTGGGTATGGTGGATCACTTCGTAAGTGCCGCCTAAACCCGGATATTCATTTTTAATGGTATTGAAGCAATGTGGACAGCCTGTTACAATTTTTTTGATGTTGTAAGCATTCAATACCTCAATATTGGTCATGGCCTGCATCTGGAAAAGAAACTCGTTACCGGCTCTTTTAGCAGGATCTCCGGTGCAACTTTCTTCTGTTCCTAAAACAGCGTATTTTATGCCTACATGATGTAAGATCTTGCAAATGTCGCGGGTAATTTTCTGTGCTCTTTCATCGTAACTTCCAGCACAGCCAACCCAAAATAATATTTCCGGTTCTTCACCTGCGGCCATCAACTCGGCCATTGTAGGGACTTTAAATTCCATTTGTCTAGTATCTAGTATCAAGTATCAAGACCTGATGTAATTATTATTTTAATTCAATGCCAACAAAAACTGTCAATCTAGCTTTCTTGTGCCCAGTTAAAACGATCGGCTGGAGAGTATTTCCAGGGTGCCTGGTTATTCTCAATATTTCCCATCATCGCGTTAATGCTGCCTGGCGCCTGCGATTCTTCCATCACGGCAAAACGGCGAAGTTCCATAATAATCTGTAATGGATCGATGTTTATCGGGCAGGCCTCTACACAGGCATTACAACTGGTGCAGGCCCAAATTTCTTCTCTGCTAATGTAGTCATCCAATAAAGATTTTCCATCCTGATGTTCAGCGCCGTGTTTATCAATATTTTGGCCCACTTCGGTAATGCGGTCGCGGGTATCCATCATAATTTTCCGCGGCGATAAAAGTTTACCTGTAATATTTGCCGGGCATACCGAAGTACACCTTCCGCACTCGGTACAGGTATAAGCATTCATGAGGTTTACCCAATTTAAGTCGGTTACGTCTTTGGCTCCAAATTTACCGGGTTCGGTTTCTGCCGGAACAAAAGAAGGATCCAGCATGGCTTTCACCTCATTGGTAACTGAGGCCATATTTGTAAACTCACCTTTAGGCTCCAAATTAGAAAAGTAGGTATTTGGAAAGGCGAAAAGAATATGAAAGTGTTTCGAATAAGGTAGGTAATTTAGGAAAGCCAGAATGCCAATAATGTGGAACCACCAGCAGCTGCGCTCTACGATAACCAAGGCACTTTCTGATGAAGGCAGGATATTAATTAAATACTGACTCACTGGAAATGCACCGGCATTAACGTAATGGCTGGCGCCCAAAAGCTGTAATTTTGCATCGGCTGCGTTCATTAATAAGAAAGCGCTCATTAATAAAATCTCGGTAATGAGGATGTAATTGGCATCAGATTTTGGCCAGCTTTTCATCTCTACGCCGCTAAAGCGTTTAAGTTTTAGGATATTTCTGCGGATAAGAAAAATAGCGCATGAAATCCAAACGGTAAAAGCCAGAATTTCGAAAGAGCCGATCAGAAAATTGTATAAACCACCCAGGCCATTAAAAATACGGTGCGTGCCGAATAAACCATCGATTATGATCTCCAATACTTCAATGTTAATGATCACAAAACCGATGTAAACAAAAAAGTGGAGAAAGGCAGGGATAGGGCGGACAACCATTTTAGACTGACCAAATGCCACGCGAAGCATGGTCATTAATCTTTTTTGTGGCTGATCTTGTCGATCTACCGGTTTTCCTAAACGGATATTGCGAATTATTTTACGCAGGTTAACTGTAAACAGCGCAATTGCTGCAAGTGTAAGTACTAGAAAAAGGATCTGTGCTACCATGCAATATTAGATTGTTACGCTAAATTAGGATATTAATCTAAATAAATTGCTATGCATGCATAAAAAAAATAATAAAATTGTTTGTTTGTACTCATTCTAAGCAAGGATTAAGGCCTGTTTTAAGAATCGTTAAAAATTAATTAATTGATAATCAGCGTGGCAATGAAATAATCGAAAAAAAATTTTGCTTTTGAAAAAAGAACACTACATTTGCAATCCCAAACGGATGGTGCCATAGCTCAGTCGGTAGAGCAAAGGACTGAAAATCCTTGTGTCCCTGGTTCGAATCCAGGTGGCACCACTTCCAAAAGCCTTTCAGAAATGAGAGGCTTTTTTGGTTTTATGTCATTTCAAAAAGGAAAGCCTAAGCTGAAATAAAAATATTTTTCTGCCCATCTTCCTGCTTATCAAAAAGATGGCCTTAATAAGGTTACATTTGAAGAAAAAAAACTGAATAAATCTAAAATCCTTTTTTGGATTTGAAAAAAAGAATGCTACATTTGCAATCCCAAAAGAGGGTGCCATAGCTCAGTCGGTAGAGCAAAGGACTGAAAATCCTTGTGTCCCTGGTTCGAATCCAGGTGGCACCACTTCTAAAAGCCTTACAGAAATGTAAGGCTTTTATTTTTTAAAGTAATTTTAAAAAGAAGAAACTGTTATCTTCTTTTTTGAAAACATATTCTTTCCAAAAAAAATCATCATCCATCGTGCACGATGAATCAAGAAAATCATCTTCGTCCCAATTTGAAATGGTCTTTAGATTATTTATGATTAAATCGCTGTAGAAAAAGGAGAAATCATGTTCATCATTCTTAAAATACACCCACTCATAAAATTGCCTATCCTCCATGTTTAGCAAATAATACCTTAATCGCCATTTATTCTGATAATCGGCTACAAGTGCACAAAAAATAACCTGTTTTTTATGCACAGGAAAAATCATAGGATAGTTAATTCTTAACGGGCATAGTTCTGTATATTCTGATGGAAAAGTTATTCGAATCTCTTCAAAAAATGGTTTAATAAACTCTTCGTCGCAATAATTTGCAAAAGCTCTGTTTATTTTTTCTTTTTTTTCCTGCTTTAAAATGGCTACTAAGTAGGGTGAATCTTTAAATTCTTCGAACTGTATATCTCTTAAGGTAACCGTTTTGCCTAGTACATCATGCTGGAGAGGTACGTTCGGAAGAAACAAGCAATCATGCCAAAAATTGGCATTGTTACACGGTTTTTGAATATCATCTCTAACTTCAATTTCATCTTTCTGATTACCATAAAAGGTAAGGCTTTTTAAAATAAACCACTCGCCTTCAAAGAACATGCCCGTAAAGGAAACCGAAAAATAGGTATATACTTTTTCATCAATAAGCTCACGGGTTGATTTGCTTTGCCAGGAATCAGGAGTAATGAAATTTTTTGCCTGTTTAAAATCATAGAACAATGAGGTATAACCATGAAATAGATCATGATGATATTCAAAATCGTCATAATCTATTTCCGATATTTTTGTTAAAGTTGCAGCATAAAATTTGTTGTGTTCTTTATTAAAGACGCCTCCAAAATAACCTTTTAGCAGTGGTTTTTCTACTCTTGGCCATAATATTGACCGTAATTCTTCAGAATCTGAGAAATTCATATTGTCGATTTTGCATAAATCTATCAGTTTGAATTTTTTAAACCAAATATTACTCGGGGTCTACTACCAAGGGTAAGTCAGAGGAATAGTTCGAGATTGCGGCATTCTTGTGAAATTTTATAGTAAATGTTATACCCGTTTGGGAATCATTTCTAAGTTTTGGCTGTCTTTTGTTCCCGATCGGGCATGATTTTTTGATCTGATATTCCGTTTACAAAAAAAAGCCTCCGTTTTATCCAGAGGCCCATCGATTTTTATGTCTCCACATGATATTCACTTCTTTTTTCGGCTATTTCTTTAACTTTATCTAAAGCTTTTGGCCAGGTTTTTTCGAAATAATCAAGCCATTCTTTGATAATGTCCATATCTACAATAAGCTCTGTTTTGCCGTCTTCTTCTTCGAGGGTATAATTTTCGAACGATTCCCCCCAATTGTGCAGGGTTTCTTTTCCGTCTTTTATTTCGCCCAGGTGTTTGATAGACATATACCGGTTAGGGATATTATCCTGAATTACAGCTACCATTCCATCCCCGTTATTACCCAGAAACAGGGCCTTACTTCCTTTTTTCCAATCGGTTTCTACACGCGATCCTTCCATAAAAACAGCTGTCCACATGGGGTAGGTTTCTACGCCAAACAGCGTATTCCAAACTTTTTCTGCTGGGGCGTTAATTGTGGTTTTAAATTCGATCTTTTCCATGGTTCCTGGTTTTTAAATCAGATAATTTAGTATAACAAATTTGCGGCGGAATTGATTGACTTAAGCGGTGCAAAGGCGACAATTTATGGGGGCATAAGGACTAACATTGCGACACCGGTTTGGTAGATCTTGTTAAAATTTGCTAAATATTTCAGTAAAAAGTAATATAATCGGTAGATTTACGTAATTCACTGATACATATGCTTAACAGCACAATATTTTGAATTAAATTTAGTTTGTTGGTAAATAAAGTTTCTTTCTGAACAAATAACCATTGCCCCAGTAAATATATAAGATAATGTTACAATAATTTCCATGAGAAATAAGAGATTCCTTTACCTGGTTACACTAGGTTTTTTAAGCTTTGGGGCCATTACCGGCTGCAAAAAGAGCAGTCCTGCGCCCGATGAGCCTATAACCCCACCAGTTGTTACTACGCCTACCGGAACGCGGGATGAATTGACTAAAGATTCTATCTTTTTATACGGTAAAGAACTTTATTATTGGAACACTTCGCTACCAACTTATGAAGTGTTTAATCCGCGCGGATTTAGTTCGAATGAAGCTGAGTTATACGCTATGACACAATATTCTTTAGATCCGGCAACAGGAAAACCATATGAATATGTCAGCACTTCCACCACCGAACCTAAATATTCGTTCTTCGACTATACGGCAGCTACAACAGGTAAAACAGGAGCGCTTAAAGCAGATGTAAATGGCTCTGCCAATGATTACGGTTTTTCTGTTCAATATAATTATAATAGCTTTACAGACTTAAGGGTAAAATATGTTTATCCCAGCTCACCGGCAGCACAGCAGGGTTTAACACGTGGCTGCAGGATAACCAGTGTAAATGGAAGAACAGATCTGACCTATCCTGGAGCACTTAATTTTTTAAATAGTGCCATTTTTGGTACGAATGCCACGGTGACTTTGGCTTTCAATGATATGAGCGGCAACCCCAAAACAGCTGTTATATCTAGTAGCCTATATACTGTTAATCCGATATTATTTACCAATGTTTATACAGTTGGCACTAAAAAAGTTGGTTACATTGTATTTAATAGTTTCACCAATAATGCTTCTACAGCAATAAGTACAGTTTTTTCTAATTTTGCTACCCAGGGAGTAAGTGAATTGGTTATTGATTTACGTTATAACGGTGGTGGTTATGTTTCAACAGCTACCCAGATTATTAATTTAGTAGCACCGGCAGGAGAAAACGGCAATACGATGTTTACTTCTTATTACAATAACTACCTACAATCGATCACCACAGCTCAGCGCAAAGCCTCGGTTTTGGCACACCAACCGCTGTTAGATGATGCTGGTAAATTACAGACTTTTACAACAGGTGTAAACGGAAAGTATGCCACTTATGCCGATTTAAATTATTCGCCTACAGCTACCGATAATATAGAGAAATTTGCAAAATCAGGTAGTTTAGCATTAAACAGAGTTTATTTTATAGTAACTGGATCAACAGCCTCGGCAAGCGAGTTAACCATTAACAGTTTAAAGCCTGTAATGGATGTAAAACTGATTGGTAGAACAACTTATGGTAAACCTGTTGGTTTCTTCCCGATTAGAATAGATAAGGTGGATATGTATATTCCAGAATTTGAAACCAAAAATAAACTTGGCGTTGGTGGCTACTATTCTGGCCTTACAGTTGATAAAGAAAGGATTTAAGGGGATGGTAATGACGCCTGATAAGAAATTTTAATAAAAGCTTTTCAATAAAAATGCCCGCTTAACATATTTAATTAAGCGGGCATTTTTATTTATGGTGGTATTTACAATAATATTTTACTACTGATATCTTTATTGATGGTAATGTAACCTGGATATTTAACAGGTGTATTGCCCAGCATAAAGGTCGGTTTTATTTTAATGGTTAATAAACCTAATTTTTCATCTTTTGAAGCTGATCCTTTCTGAGCAGCCTTGATAATATCGTTAAAAACATTGCCGTTAGATACTAACCCGTAAATGTTGCTTACCAGTTGTACCGGAACAGTAACTGTTTGACCTTGAGCAATGCTCACATTTTGATTAACAATGCCTTCTGCCAAATCGGTATTATTAACCAATATCTTATATTCAAACTGGTTTATGGCCGCTAAATTGCTTGATGGGTTGGTTATTTCTAAATTCAGATTAGCTTTTAAAGGAATGTCTTTTCTTAACAACCCCAATGCAACCCCAGGCAAACTGGTTAAGCTAAAACTTTGCTGGTCCATTAACTTTTTAACATCTGTACCTGCAATCGATACCTGTTGTACGCCTGTAATTTTATAGGTGCAGTCTTCCAGGGCTTTTATCTGCTGTGCCTGTCTGTTTATTCCACAGCCAAAAAGGCCAACAGTTAAAAGGCATACTAATAATCTTTGTTTCATTTTATGTGTGTTAAGTGATAGCATAAGTATCCAAAAATTTGGATATTTATGTACTGCAAACATAACGCCAAAATAATAAATCTATTTTAGATAGGTTAATTGCTTAAGCGGTTAATTGTTTAAACCGGTTAACTAAAGATCAAATAAGAACAATTTAACAATCTATCAATTTAAACAATTAACCTAAACCATTAACTTTACAAAAAAACAAAAGACATGGCCATTACCATCCGTAGGATAACTGCACAGGATAATACTGCAACAGCTGAAATGATCAGGACTGTTTTAAGAGAATTTAAAATAGACAAGCCGGGCACGGTTTACACCGATCCTACAACCGATGAGCTCTCTACAGTTTTCGAACACCCCCAATCGGCTTATTGGTTAGCTGAAGAAGATGGGCTTATTGTTGGCGGTTGTGGTATTTACCCGACCGAAGGCTTGCCAGATGGTTGTGTTGAGCTGGTTAAATTGTACACCTCGGCATCTTCGCGCGGAAAAGGGATTGGCAAAATGCTCATGGAGAAAAGTATAGAGTCGGCGCAGCACTTTGGTTATAATGAGATTTACCTTGAATCGTTTCCCGATCTTAAAAGGGCAATTGAGATGTACGAAAAGGCAGGATTTAAAAAAATCGCAGCTCCATTGGGTAATTCAGGCCATTTTGCCTGTAATGTTTGGATGCTACTGATCTTATAATTGGTTAATTGTTCAAACTGATTAATCGGTTAACTGTTGAAATCGAGAAATACAGCTCAAGTTGAAACTGGTTAATTGTTGGAATTGATAAATCAAGCTCAATTAACCAGTTAACCGATTTATACAGTTAACCCTTTAATCTTAATTTTTGCCGACTCTGCTTTCCTCATCGCTTGTTCCGGTTTGCCTGCTGCGGGCAGTTTTGATTTTCATGTTCCCGAATTTATAGGTGAAACTTAAGTTTATCCTACGGCTTTCCCATTCGTTCTGCCAATAGGTTTTAATGTTATTGTACGCCAGATTGGCTCTGAATTTACTGGTATTAAAGATATCGTTTACTTTTAAGGCCAACGTTGCATTTTTGTTCCAGAATGACTTTTTAGCGCCAACATTGAGCTGATAATTTCCTAAACTGCGGAATAAACCAGAAATAGAAGGAGAATCGTAATAACCATACACCGTTAAACTGTAGTTTTTGGGCAAAGTGATGGTATTATCCGACATAACAGACCAGTTCCACGAGAAAGCATTATAGCCATTTCCCTGTACTGCCGATGTGGTTCGGTTATAACCAACAGAAACTTCTGTACTGTTGTTCCACCATTTGGTTACATCAAAAGGACTTCCGGTGGCCATATAAAAATTTGTTGTACGGTTCAGGTTTTCTGGCCGGGAGATACTTTCTTTTGTGCTATTGTCCTGATAAATCACTTCCCACATCGCGCCATTACTTACCGAATAACTCAACGTTAGTACCCTGAAATTTTTAATCGAGTAATTAAATTCAAAACTATTGGCGTAAGATGGCTGTAATAATGGGTTTCCCTGTATGGCAGTATAGGGGTCGGTATAAAAGGTAAAGGGATTTAAACTGCTGTATGATGGCCTGTTAATACTTTTTCGGTAGGCTGCCGTTACAAGGTTGTTCGAATCCAGTTTTAAAGAGATAAATAGCGTTGGGAAAAGTTTCCAGTATTTCCTGTCAATCAGCGTATTGGTGCCCGATGAACTGCCATTGCCCAAAGTCTGTTCTGCACGTAAACCTGCTTTGATCTGTAGGTTTTTGAAGCTCTGATCTAAAGAAAGATAACCTGCATTGATGTTTTCATTGTATAAAAAGGCGTTGGTTCGGCGCGGATCGTTAATCCAGCCAGCGGTTTTTAGCGAATCGAAACGTACATCGCTCTGCGATTTTACCCAGCTGCTTTTCCAGCCAGTTTCCATTTTTAATGTTTTTGAAAAATTTAAGCTATAATCGGCCTTAATGGAATAAATAGAAACGTTGCCCATACCTTTATTACGTAAATCGATTGGATTGCCGATCAGCTGATCACTGGCATCGAGGTAATTATTGGTAAAGGTTTCATTCTTGCTGTTGTCGTATTGAACATAATCGGCATCAAAACCCAGTTCACCGCCCAATGTATCTATTTTGAAACGGTAGTTTAAGTTAAGTGCATGGTTTTTTTCGGTATTACTTTGCGGATTAAACATCGATGTTCCGCCCATTTTTATACCCGCTGCATTATAATTTACCGAATTGCTGTTTACCTTGGTTTCTTCAGGTGCGGTAAAGCCTTTTACCATTAAGCCTAAGGTATGTTTCTCATTGATAAAATAATCAGCACCGGTAGAATAATTTAAGCTGTTGGTTACCGGGTGCCAGAAATTAAGCTGGTTATATTGTTCATCGCCAATTGTTCTGTTTAAAGTTAACCTGTTGTATGAATTATAGTGTCCGGCGTTTAAGCGTACATAGGTACTCACCTTACCGATATTGTAATTCAGGTTGGTACCAACATAAACTTTTTCATAACGGCCGTAACCACCACCCATATTCAGGTTCCCATTAAAGCCCTGCATTTTATTTCTTTTGAGTTTAATGTTGATGATCCCCGCTGTGCCAGCAGCATCGAAAGAGGATGGAGGGTTAGAAATCAGTTCGATTTTGCTTAACACCGATCCAGGTAGCGATTTGAGGTAAGTGGTTAATTCCACGCCCGTCATATAGCTCATCTTACCATCGATCATCACGTTGATTCCTTTTTTACCTTTCAGCACAATGTTATCGTCCTTATCCAGTTTTACTCCCGGCGATCTGCTGATTACTTCCAGTGCATTATCGCCTGCGGTATTCATCTGTTCTACATTTACAATCACCCGGTCTGCTTTTTGATCAATTACAGGCATTTTCGATACGATGTTTACATCTTTCAGGTTTTGAGCGTGGTCTTCCAGCATAATTAATGGAACTTTAACGGCTATATCTTTTACTTCAAATGGTACAGATTGGTTTTTACCATAACCCATCATTAAGGCTTTAATAAAATACCTGCCAGATTTAACATTGCTGAACTCGTATAAACCTTGTTGGTTGGTGACTTGTAAGGCAACCGAAGCCGAATCGGGTAAGTGGATTAATGCTACTGAAGCATAATCGAGTGCTTTATTGCTTTTGTCGGTAACGGTTCCCGATACCTTAATGTTTTGAGCAAAAGTGATTTGAAGGTTAAAAATAAGCAGCGCAAAAAGAGCAGATTTAAATAAGAGGTTCATATCGTGTTTGTTTTATATTGACGATTCAAAGATGAAGAGGTTGCATCAGCCTAAAAATTAAATAATCCCAACCCTTTAAAATATTATCCCAATGCTTTTTTTGGTAACAAAAGGTGTTGATCCTTGAAATGCACAGGTTGGGATAATTATATGCAGGTTTGGAATAAGAAAATAGGCAGTTAAAAAAGCTTTGCATAGTTTTGGGCCATGAAAAGAATAGAAACCATTTCCATTCATATTTTTTGCTGGATACTCGTACTAGGCTATTTTTATGGTGGCTATTTAATTGATGGCACAACTTTTAGCAAGGCCGCTTTGAATATCTCTATGAATTTTATACAAGTGATAGAGTTCTACATCTGTTACTTATGGGTATATCCGAGATTTTTGAAAAAGAATAAAGTACTTCAGTTAATTGGTGGCATTTTGTTTACCATAGGGGTATTTATTGCACTTAGGTATTTAATAGAAGAAGTGCTTTATTTAAAATGGCTTGGTTTTCATAACTATGATGATGGTACAACAGCCTGGGCCTACATCACAGATAATATTTATTGGAGCATTGGTTTTATTGTTACACCTGCTGCGGTTTATGGTATCGAGCATAGTTTCAAGTCGGAACAGGTTAACAGGAAACTTAAGGAAGAAGTAGTTAAGGCTGAACTTTCATTTTTGAAATCGCAGATCAATCCACACTTTCTGTACAATACCTTAAATTATGTTTACTCTTTGGCCATTCCTGTTTCCGATCAACTGGCCAATGCTGTTTTACGGTTATCAGATTTAATGCGCTATACTTTAAATGATAGTCCTGATGGTAAAGTAAGTTTAGATAAGGAAGTAGAATATCTGGAGAGTTATGTTGCATTATTTAAGATGCGTTTTGAACCCAAATTTTATGTCGACTTTACAACCGAGGGCATTGCCAATCAAAAAATAGCTTCGCTGATCCTGATCCCTTTTGTTGAAAATGCCCTTAAACATGGCGTGGTAAATGATGAAGCACGGCCTGTGCGCATTAAACTTAAGGTGCAGAACAAACGCTTAAGTTTCGAGGTGAGCAATAAGATCAGCCATGCGCAGAAAGATCATTCAAGTGGCGTAGGCATGGTAAATATCCATCGCAGGTTGGATCTGATTTATCCCGAAAAACACGAATTGTTGATTTCGAACAATGGCAATACTTACAAAAGCACGTTAATTTTAAATCTATAGCAGATAAGTTGTATCATTGAAATACTTTATTTGCGCTAATTGCTAACCCCTAACCGCTAAACCTTAACCATGATCCGTTGCCTTGCCGTTGATGATGAATCTTACGCCTCAGATATTATTGCTGCTTTTATCAATAAAACCCCTTTTTTGGCATTGGTTGGGACCACTACAAATGCTTTTGAAGCACTTAACCTGGTTCAGGAAGGTAAAGTTGATCTTGTTTTTTTAGACATACAGATGCCAGAATTAACCGGGATCCAGTTTTTGAAAATCTGTGGAGGTAAATGCAAAGTAATTCTAACCACAGCCTATCCAGAATATGCTTTAGAAGGCTTTGATCTTGATGTGGTAGATTATTTGCTTAAACCGATCTCATACGAGCGTTTTTATAAAGCAGCTACTAAAGCACAACAGATTTTAATGCCTGTGGCACCCGTTCAGCAAGAAATTGTTGTACAGCAGGTAACGCAGGGGAACGATTTTATTTTCATTAAAGGTGATACCAAGAACAAGTTTATTAAGGTTAATTATGAAGATATCCTATACATTGAAGGATTGAAAAACTATGTTTCTGTTTATACCGCCGCCCAAAGGATTGTGACCTACCAGGCACTGCGTGAGCTGGAAACTGAGCTGCCCCGACCGCCTTTTTACCGCATCCATAAATCGTACATTATCTCTATCGAAAAAATTAAGATGATAGATGGGAATACCGTTTATATTAGCGACCAAGCGATTCCCATCGGCGAAACCTATAAAGAAGAGTTTTTTAAAGTGGTTAGGGAAGGGAAGAAGAATGGGTAGTTTGGTTAATTGTATAAATCGGTTAACTGGTTAATTGTTAAATTGTTGGGATTCATCTTTGGTTAACCAATTAGCTAGTTTTAAGAATTCTGCAATAAAGAAATTCAACAAGCAGTTAACCGATTAACCAGTTTCAACAATTAATCAGCTGTGTGCATAAATTCTCCTCATTATTTCTTCCGATTTTTTTAAGTTTGCTGTATAAAGATTAAATCAAACATCACCATGCAAGAAACGAATTCGCTAAACCAGGTTGCAGAATTTCATACTACCTTTAAACATCCAATTTTAGAAAGTCCTGTTATTCCTTCAAAACAGAGAGCCAATTTGCGTATTTCGCTTTTAGCCGAAGAGTTGAAAGAACTGCAGGAAGCAGTAGAAAATGATGATCTGGTAGAAGTTGCTGATGCCCTTTGCGATCTGCAGTATGTTTTGGCGGGTGCGATCCATGAGTTTGGTTTGGGTGGAAAATTTAAGACTTTATTTGATGAAGTTCACCGCTCTAATATGAGCAAAGCCTGTAAAACGGTAGAAGAGGCTGAACAAACCATTCAGTTTTACTTAAATAAAGACCAGACCGAATCTTATTACAAAGAAATCGACGGACTGTTTTTGGTATTCAGGAAATCTGACGACAAAACTTTAAAATCGATCAACTATTCGCCAGCTGATTTAAAATCACATTTGGTTTAACTCATAAATAAGCTCGAATTGAAAAGGCTAAAACAAATTGTAAACGAGCTAAAATTAACACAGGCGGCGCCTGATGCAGCTTTAATGCGTGAGTTTATTTTCTACTCACCCAAAATGCCATTACGCCTGCATCAGGAACAGCTTATTGCTACCTCGAAACAATTTAGCCTCAAGGTTTTTGATGCCTATTTTACCAATGCCGATATAAGCATTAACTGCTTTAGCTGGGGAAATGGAAAACGTAAAGTGTTACTTACGCATGGCTGGGCTTCGAAGGCTTTAGATTTTTATGAGCTGATTATTGAACTCCTGAAAATAGATGACCTGGAAATCATTGCTTTTGATGCACCTGGCAACGGAAGCTCAATCTCTGAATTTTCCAACCTGATGTTATATGCCGGTTCAGTAAAATCTATTGCCTTAAACTATGCACAACCTGATGTCCTCATTGGGCATTCGCTTGGCGGCATGGCTAATGTAATTGCTTTGCAGGAGCTGGGTGTTACGCCCAATTTGCTCATTAGCATCGCACCATTAATCAGACTGAAAGAAAACTTCGAACAAAGTCTCGATTCGGTGAACATCGGCATAAAGGATCAGGATATCTTTTTCAGCAACTTTGCCAAAGAATTCCCCGTTCCTGTAAGCCACTTTAACCTGACCGAACTGTATCAACTAAGTCCGGATTTAAATCATTTTCTGGCATTTGATCCAGCTGATCATATTTCGCCATACCCATTCCTTAAAGAATTTCTGGATAAATATCCGGCGATAAGTTCAAAATCTTTTGAAGATGTGGGACATTATAAAATCCTCAAATCGGTTGAGGTAATTGAAGATATTTTGCAGCGCATCCAATCCCAGAATTAATTTATTTATAATCTGTTGCCGCCCATGGCGGGAAGCTTTCAACATCCTGAGCTTGTCGAAGGACTTGTTTAAATATTTTTTAATGTGTTTCGACAGGCTCAACATGACACAATTTGAAAGAGAAATTACCTTAATAATAGCTTCCACAAAATCCGGTGCACAACAATAATCTGCGAGAAAACTATAACATCATTATTGCCCGCAGATTTCACTGATCAACGCAGAACTATATCCTCACCCCAACTTCCCGACCTCCGTCTTCGGTCTCCCAACTAATCCCATCCACCAATTTATTTCACATCCATAACAGTGCATAACAGTTAAAATTACTGTATATTCTATTTTAGAGCAACCAAATATATTAATAGAGCATGCAAGCAATTTTAKGTGTAATTTTTCATTTCTTCGGTGGTTTCGCCTCCGGAAGTTTTTATATTCCGTACAAAAAAGTTAAAGGCTGGGCCTGGGAAAGTTACTGGATCGTTGGAGGAATCTTCTCCTGGTTAATCGTTCCGCCACTTGCTGCTTTTTTAACCATCCCGAATTTTACGGCAATTATCACCAGTACCAACGGTAGCATTTTATGGTTAACCTATTTTTTTGGTGTGCTTTGGGGTATTGGAGGTTTAACCTATGGCTTAGGTGTTCGTTATCTGGGCGTATCGTTAGGGAGTAGTATCATTTTAGGACTTTGTATGGTTTTGGGTTCAATCCTGCCATCCATTTACTTCGATTTTTTCCCGCAGGGAGGTAAAGATACTTTTACCATGTTTTTATACACCGATTGGGGGCGTATGGTATTGCTGGGGCTTTTAGTCTGTGTTATTGGTATTGTAATCTGCGGTAAGGCAGGTATGATGAAAGAAAAGGAAATGAAATCTGGTATTACCGATCCGCATGGCATGGAGGTAAAAACAGAATATAAATTCGGACTTGGCTTGTTTGTGGGTATTGTTTCGGGTGTTTTAAGTGCCTGTTTCAATTTTGGTATTGAAGCCGGAAAGCCAATGGCCGATGCGGCGAATACCATCTGGAAAGCTGCAAACCCTGCTGAAACAGGTAATTTCTTATTCCAGAACAACGTTACTTATGTAATTGTGCTTTGGGGAGGCCTAACCACTAATTTTATCTGGTGTATGGTATTAAATGCAAGGAATAAAACATTTGGCGATTATACCAATGCAAAAACGCCACTGTTAAAAAACTATATTTTTTCTGCCCTGGCAGGTACTACATGGTTCTTACAATTCTTTTTCTATGGCATGGGCGAAAGCAAAATGGGCAACGGCGCCAGTTCATGGATTCTGCACATGGCCTTTATCATTCTCATCGCCAACGTATGGGGGCTGGTATTAAAAGAGTGGAAAGGTGTGTCGAGAAAAACGTTGTTTACTGTTTTGGCGGGTATTTTAACCATCATCATTTCGGTACTCATTGTTGGTTATGGTAATTCAATAAAAGGTTAATAAATAAAAATTTAAATAGAATATAAGAATGTCAATCGATACGAAAAGTTATAAGCACGTAAGCTATTTGTGGGATGAAGAGGAAGCCGCAAAACTTGCTGGTGATGAAGTTGCCCTCTTAATTTATCGCTCAAATTTATTGGGTGCAGATTTACGCTTAACCAATTATGGAGGTGGAAATACCTCGTGTAAAGTATTGGAAAAAGATCCGCTTACCGGCCTTGAAACCGAAGTAATGTGGGTAAAAGGTTCAGGTGGCGATTTAGGTACCTTAAAGAAAAGTGGTCTTGCAGCATTATATGTTGATCGTTTGCGTAGTCTGAAAAATATCTACCGTGGTGTAGAACACGAAGATGAAATGGTTGAACTTTTTAACCACTGTATTTTCGATTTAAGCTCTAAAGCACCATCAATCGATACCCCTTTGCATGGTTTTCTGCCGTTTGCACATATCGATCACTTGCACCCAGATGCGGCCATCGCCATCGCAGCAGCTAAAGACGGTAAAAAAATTACCGAAGAATTATTTGGTGGAACGATAGGCTGGGTTGAATGGAAAAAACCTGGTTTCGAACTGGGTCTGCAATTAAAGCAATGTTTAGATGAGAATCCAGGTATCCGTGGCATTATGTTGGGCTCACATGGTTTGTTTACCTGGGGCGATACGGCTTACGAAAGTTATCTGAATACCTTAGAAGTTATCGAAATCTGTTCTGATTACCTTAACCAGAACTATGGTAAAAAAGGGCCTGTTTTTGGAGGACAAAAGATTGAAAGTGCCGCAGCAGATCAGCGTAAACAACAAGCGGCTGCTTTAGCACCTGTTTTGCGTGGTTTATGTTCTTCTAAACAGCACATGATCGGTCATTTTACCGACGACAGTCGTGTTTTAGAATTCATCAATTCTAACGATCTTGATCGCCTTGCACCAATGGGCACAAGCTGTCCAGATCACTTTTTACGCACCAAAATCAGTCCGCTGGTTTTAACTTTAGCAAGCGATGCCGATTTATCGGATGTTAAAGCACTAAAAGAAACATTGGAGCCAGCTTTTGAAGCATATAGGGCAATGTACACGGCTTATTACGAAGCCTGTAAACATCCAAACAGTCCTGCCATTCGCGATACCAATCCGGTTGTTATTTTATATCCTGGTATCGGAATGTTTACCTTCTCTAAGGATAAACAAACGGCAAGGGTTGCTGCAGAATTCTATATCAATGCCATTAACGTAATGAAAGGCGCTGAGGCCGTTTCAGAATATACTTCTTTGCCGCACCAGGAAGCTTTTAACATCGAATATTGGCTGTTGGAAGAAGCGAAGTTGCAGCGTATGCCTAAGCCAAAACCTTTAACAGGTAAAATTGCTTTGATTACCGGTAGTGCAGGTGGTATAGGTAAGGCGATTGCTAAAAAGTTTGTTGCAGAAGGTGGCGTGGTGATTTTAAACGATATGAATGCCGAGCGTTTGGAAGAAGCAGGTAAGGAATTTGCAAGCCTGTATGGTAAAGATTCTTATAGTACCGCAATTTTAAATGTAACCAGCGAAGCAGATATTAAACAAGCTTTCGATTCGGCTGCTCTGGCTTTTGGTGGGGTAGATATTATTGTAAACAACGCAGGGTTATCGATTTCTAAAACCATTGCCGACCATACCGAGAAGGATTGGGACTTATTATATGATGTTTTGGTAAAAGGTCAGTTTTTTATCACTCAGGCTGCAACAAATACGATGCAAAAGCAGAATATTGGTGGCGATATCATTAATATTGTAAGTAAGAACGCCCTGGTAAGCGGACCTAACAATGCCGGTTATGGCAGTGCAAAAGCTGCCCAGTTACATTTGAGCAGGTTAAATGCTGCAGAATTGGGAGCCGATAATATCCGTGTAAATGTGGTTAACCCTGATGCTGTAATCAGCGATAGTAATATCTGGGCAGGGGGTTGGGCAGAAGGCCGTGCAAAAGCTTACGGAATTACCGTTGCAGAACTACCGGCTTATTATGCGAAACGTACTTTGTTAAATCAGATTATACTACCAGATGATATTGCCAATGCTTGTTTCGCCTTTGTGGGTGGCTTGCTGCACAAATCAACCGGAAATGTTTTAAATGTTGATGGCGGAGTAGCCATGGCATTTGTAAGATAGCTTAATCCACGGTTTGTGTCTCCACAGATCGAAAGAAGATAAGTTAAATGGTCTGTGAGGACACAGACTATGGCGACAAATTCAGTTTTAGTAAGTTGTTTAATCGGTCTGTGCCTGGCACAGACCGAAATGACTTTAATTTTTTTATAATAGCCCCCGTTTGGAGCGAGAACGGCGAGTGTATCGCCGCAACATTAACCTAATAAACCAAATATTCTCATGAATATCGAGCAGAACCAAATAGAAAAACATAACGACTCCCTTTTAACCTCACATCAGCGTAAACTTTCTTTTTTAAAAGAAGATTGGGCGCACGTTGATGTAGAAAGCGTAATCCAGAAACTGGTTGATTTTCAGATTGCCATTCCAAGTTGGGCTTTAGGTACAGGTGGAACACGTTTTGGCCGTTTTGCCATTACTGGTGGTGAACCACGTACCATTGAAGAAAAAATTGAAGATGTTGGTCTGCTTCATGCCCTTAATGGCGCAAGCGGCGCAATTTCGCTTCACATTCCTTGGGATATTCCACAAGATGCTGAAGCGTTAAAAACTTTGGCATCTGGCTATGGTTTAAAATTCGATGCCATGAACTCGAATACCTTTCAAGATCAGAAAGGTGCTGCACATAGCTATAAATTTGGTTCGTTACAGAATGTAAATAAAGACATCCGCAAACAGGCGATCGAGCATAATATAGAAGTAATTAAACATGGTATCGCGCTAGGATCTGACGCATTAACCGTTTGGCTAGCCGATGGCTCTTGTTTCCCTGGTCAGCTTAATTTCCGCAAAGCTTTCGAAAATACATTAGAAAGTCTGCAAGAAATCTATTCAGCACTGCCAGAAGATTGGAAAATGTTTGTGGAGTACAAAGCCTTCGAACCTAATTTTTATTCAACTACGGTTGGCGATTGGGGACAATCACTGTTATATGCAAGCAAACTAGGTAAAAAAGCTTATACTTTGGTTGATTTAGGTCATCATTTGCCTAATGCAAACATTGAGCAGATTGTTGCTTTATTGTTAATGGAAGGAAAATTGGGTGGTTTCCACTTTAATGATTCTAAATATGGCGATGATGATTTAACTGCCGGAAGCATTAAGCCTTATCAGTTGTTCTTAATTTTTAACGAGCTGGTAGAAGGTATGGATGCAAAAGGCATGAACCATGCAAAAGATTTAGGTTGGATGATAGATGCTTCTCACAATGTGAAAGACCCTCTAGAAGATTTATTGCAATCAGTAGAAGCGATTATGATTGCTTATGCACAAGCCTTATTGGTTGATAGAAAAGCATTAAGCGAAGCGCAGAACAACAACGATGTAGCAAAAGCACAGGAAATTTTGCAGCATACTTTCCGGAGCGATTTAAGGGCTTTGGTAGCCGAAGCCAGATTAAGGGCTGGAGCAGCTTTATCACCAATCGCTTTATACCGCGGTTTAGAAGTTAGAACTAAGTTAGTTAATCACCGCGGAAATACTGTTGCCACAGGTTTGTAAATAGAGAAATAGAAAATGCCTAAACCTGTTATTGCCATATTTGATGTTGGGAAAACGAATAAAAAACTGTTTCTGATTGATGAAAACTACAGTATTGTTTACGAACGGTCTGCACGTTTTGTAGAAACAGTTGATGAAGATGGCGAACCATGCGAAAATCTCGAAAGCCTGCGTTCATCAGTTTACGATTCCCTGCATCAGGTTTTACAGTTAAAAGAGTTCGATATTAGGGCCATAAATTTTTCTACTTATGGTGCCAGTTTTGTTTATCTCGATGAAAACGGCGATCCCCTGACACCACTTTATAACTATTTAAAAGAATACCCCGAAGAGCTTAAAAAAGCATTTTATGCAAAATACGGAGGTGAGGAGAAGATTTCCTTAGAAACGGCCTCGCCAATCTTGGGCAGCTTAAATTCAGGAATGCAATTGTATCGCCTGAAAAACGAAAAGCCCGAAATATTTAAAAAAGTGAAGTGGGCTTTACACCTGCCTCAATATTTAAGTTATTTAATTACGGGTAAGGCCGTGGCTGATATTACCAGCATAGGCTGCCACACCCAGCTTTGGGATTTCAATAAAAGTGAATACCATAACTGGGTTACTAC
>NZ_JBFTRT010000052.1:0-13320 GCF_056399685.1 Pedobacter sp. 01N416 | reverse complement strand
GTATTACAATAAAAAGCTTGGATTTTTTGATTCTAATTTGTTCAGTCATTTGTGCAGTCAGATGTTACCATCTGACTGATAAAGTAAATTTCAATGTGGAATTGCAATAGCAACTCCAATGCTTATTATCTCTGAGAACGAGATTCAAGAGGTTGTATCATAATATAGATTTGTCATCCTGAGCCTGTCGAAGGACCCGCTTAAATACGCTTTAAGGTGTTTCGACAGGCTCAACATGACAGCAACTGAGGTGAAATCGCCATTATGATATACCCTCCCACCAGCATATAATATTCATAATAATTACCACAAATTTCAATGTAGGCTTAAAAAGGCTCGGAATGAAAAATTTCCAGGTTAATACAGCGCAAACCAATACTGTTAAAGAGTTCGGTGATTTCTTTTGTCCAATCTCTTGGCGAATCTACCCTGAGGATTTTATCAGAATCCCATAAATCGATATTCCATTTAATTTCTTTGAACTGGCTGTTCAGCAATGGGCTGATTACGTTTAACTCGTTATCCGTGGATACATTTGTTTTGAAAACGGCTATCATATAGAAAAGTTTTTAGGTTTGTTGGAACTGTAGACGTACAACTTTAGAAATTACTTTAAATACGATTGATTTTTTTATCTTTTTATTTGATGCAATCTATTTAGTCGCTTTAATGATAGCTCTACAAAAAAAATAAAATAATGCATTATGAGAGTTGATCGTAAAAATACAATCTGATGAGCTGGGTAAGGCCAGCTTACTTGCGGCATTAGAAAAATTGACCCTTCAGCAAGGAAAATTGATTCAATTGTGGTTTTATGATGGTTAGGGTTATGAAGAAGTAGCTAAAAGAAGATAATTAAGTGTTTGCACAGCATAGAACCGTTTATGACGTCTTGAATTCCCCCGTGCACACTTTAAATTTTAGTAGTTTCCAATTGCATTTTAAGGCTATTTTAAAATAAAACTAAAAAAAAGCAAAAAAACTTGGTAAAAGTTTAAGGTTCTGCACACTGATATTAAAAGTGAGAGCAATGATTGACGGGTATATATACCCAGAAGATTTTTTTAATTAATGATATCTTTAAGCAATATTGCGAAAGTAGCAGCAAAAACTGTGATCAGTGATACAGGTTTTAAATCGATAAAAGCTGTTCCACAATATTAAACTTAATCCATTTAAACTAAATTTATAGACCTTACAGGTTTCCAAAATCTATAAAATCTGATTATTATTATATCACACACAAATGAAAATATATTTTATTGCCTTATTCTTATGCATTGGTCATCAGCTGCATGCCCAAACCATTGATGTTACCCAATTTGGTGCCAGGCCCAACAGTTTTGCCGATGCTACTGCAAGTGTGAAAAAAGCTATTGATGCTACTAAAGGGCAAGCTAAATCTGTACTTAATTTCCCAAAAGGGAGGTATGATTTTTGGCCCGATAGTGCTACCGAAACACATTATTACATATCCAACACATCCTCAGAAGAAGAAGTCCCGATAAAAAAACAAAGAGTCGGCTTATACCTGAAAGACCTAAAAAATGTGATTTTAGAGGGTAATGGATCTGTTTTTATCTTTCATGGAAAAATGATCACCTGGGTAATTGATGGTAGCGAAAACATCAGGTTTCAGAATCTGTCGATTAATTATGAGCGCCCCGGTATGTCAGAAATGACTTTGCAGGAGATTACACCAACATCAGTTACAGCTAACATTCATCCTGACAGCAAATTTGCCATTGTGAACGGTCGATTGGAATGGTACGGCGAAAAATGGATCGCTAAAAACCACCATGCGGTACTCGYAAGGCCAAGTGTTGGCACTTTACTTTATAGCAACTGGGAAGTTTTTTCTAAAAGTAAAGCTGAAAACATTGGTCCGCTCAAGGTAAAATTTACTGGCGATTTTTCAAAATTTAGGGCACAACTCGGTGATGTATTAACTGTTAGAGACCGTTACCGCGATTATGTGGGCGCATTTAATAACCGCTCTAAAAATATTAGCCTGCACAATATTAAAATGTATTCAATGCATGGTTTAGGCATTGTATCTCAATTTTCCGAAAACTTAAATTACGACAGTGTTTTTGTAGCGCCAGAACCAGGAAGCGGCCGTGTAATTGCTTCGTCGGCAGATGGCATGCATTTCTCGGGTTGTAAAGGACAAATTACCATCAATAATTGCCGCTTTAATGGCATGCACGATGATCCGGTTAACGTACACGGTACACATTTAAAAGTTAGCGAAATTGTATCGCCCAATACCTTAAAATTAAAATTTATGCACCACCAGAGTTATGGGTTTGCTGCTTTTATACCAGGAGATACGGTAGCTTATCTGCATAGTGCCGCACTTCAAATTTACGCTCAAGGTGTAATCAAAACGGCAAAACTAATTTCGGAAAGGGAGATGTTGGTAGAAATGGAAAAACCATTTTCGAGTGAACTTAAAATGGGTGATGCTTTAGAAAACATAACCTGGACTCCATCGGTAAAAATTACAAATTCTAGGTTTGAGGGAACGATATCGCGGGGAACGCTGATTACAACGCGACGTAAGGTATTGATAGAAAACAACGTATATTACCGTACTGGTATGCACGCGATTTTGATTGAAAATGATGCTATGGGCTGGTACGAATCGGGCCCGGTAACGGATGTAACCATTCGCAACAACCAGTTTATAGAATGTGGTTTTAATAGCACGCCCGATAGCTACGCCATTAAGATTAATCCCGAAAACAGTGAGTTGGTAAAAAAATACTACGTACACCGAAACATCAGGATCGAAAACAATACTTTTAAACTGTACGATTATCCTTTATTATCGGCAAAAAGCACAAATGGACTAACTTTTATCAATAATAAGATAGAAAGGTCAGATTTTATGCCATCAGGTAAAAAACGTCCAGCGTTTAACTTTTTAGCCTGTACAGGTATCCGGATTAAGAGCAATCAGTTCGGTGCAGAAAAACCAGAAATACGATTGAAGGAAATGCTTGAAGATGATATCAAATCAGACATTAAGTTCGAAATTCCTGTTAAGAATTAATGAATGTCAATGGTAATTATTGTGTGTATTTGCTGAATAAATAGTTTATTGTTTGTTTTTTTTAATGAATTGCACGCTTTGCCATCTGCTTTATTTTTTCTTACCTTCAGATTTTAAGGCTTATGGTAAAAGATGAAATAATTTTGTATAAAAAGGCTTGGGACCCTGGCAATTGTTCATGTATGGTCAGTCTGTTTTTGGTTTCATTTATTGTTATGGTTATTATTTCCTTTTTTTCGGAAGATAAATGGACCTTATCTATCTCCCTTTATGCTTCTGCCATACTAACTTTTATATTAGTAACCGTAAGAGTAGTGGGGTATTGGGCTCAGCGTGAAGAAAAAACAGTGCTATTAACGGTATGTGAAGAAGGAATTCATTACCATGAGCATACTGCCCTTATCCAATGGAAAGTTATAACCGATATACAGATTGTTAACCGTGAACTTTCGGTTTCTGTTGGCGCTTCACCTGTATTGGATTTTACATTAAATTTATTGGACACCGACCTGCAGGAAACGTTCGACGATTTCTGCCAGTTGCTTAACCGGTATTATTATCCCAAAACCGTTTATATCTACGAATCTTCAGTTTCTTGTGGCTGCTAAATAATTCAAGATGAAACCTGAATATATAACGATATTACCTGATGAAATAGGTGTAAATTATGCAGATGATCCTTTGTGGCAACGGATTTATGACTATTCGCCGGATAATGAAGATTTTGCAATCCCTTTTTCGCGGAAATTAGCTGTTACTGAGGGCTGGACAAGACGGTTTACTTTACTGGCGATAGCAGAGTATAAGCGTTTTGTGTATCTCTGCTGCATATCGCAGAACGGGGCATCGCCTTCTGTTGTGGTTGATAGGGTATGGCATATGCATCTGCTATATACGGTAGAGTACTGGGAAAAATTCTGTCCAGTGGTTTTGGGACGGAATTTACATCATTATCCCAACGTGGGGGGTATTGTGGAATACAATAAACATCAGGATTGGTATTTGGAAACATTAAAACTTTACCTGCTTATTTTCAAAGAAAATCCTCCTCCTGATTTTTGGAGAATACCCAAGGATATTTTACCATATTTATTAGATAAGAAAGATGCCACCTCTTCACAAAACAGTAAGAAATCGTTTTGCAATAGAATTATAGGCATTATAATACGTAGATTTCAGTTTCTCAGTAGTTTTATGATTATGACAGATAAAGAGCGGAAAAAATCAGTGTAAACGACTTTAAGCGATTATTCCTCATAAACGAAGAACAAGAAGTACCCTTTCGATATCAAAATAGGTATAAACGACACCTTATAAATTAGCTTAACACATAAGGAATTTAAGAAAATATAAGGCTATTGAGCTTATATGTGTTATATGGTTCAATTAAAAAAACCTTCGTCGAATTATTCTTATTTCCGAGTAAAATTATCCATTAACTTCATGGTAATCAACGCATCTTCGCCACTGCACGGGTTTTCTCTTTTGACTAAAAAGTAATCAACTACTTTTTCAATCATGGGTTGTTGCACATGTTGCAAAGGCTCAAATATAAATTCTTCCGTCTGATCCGTTGTAACCGTAATTTTATTGCCAAACATCGGGAAACTGATATTACCTTTAGAACCATAAATCACGCAAATATCGGCCTGATCTTGTGCGGCAACAGAAAAACACCAGGTACCGCTGAAAACAACTCCATTTTCGAAATGTATATTTCCCGCAACCAGATCATCAATCTCAGTGTTTTCCTGTTGTCTGGTGGCAACACCCATAGCATTTTTTACAGCACCGAAATAATAAGTCATGAGATCTAATTGATGCGGAGCCAGGTCATGAAATAAACCACCACCAGAAATGGCTGGTTTGATCCGCCAATTRTCGGCTGTTTTGGTAATTAGTGCAGGGTTAGGCGGCTGGAGCATTTTTAACCGGACTAAACGAACATCGCCAATGGTATGTGCAGCCAATAGTTCTTTAACTTTTAAGAACATTGGTTGTGCACGGCGGTAATGGGCCACGCAAAGCTTTATCTTTAGCTGATTAGCAGCATCAGTCATGCGTTGAGCAGCATTAGCATCTAAAGTCATGGGTTTTTCTACATATACCGGCTTGCCAGCTTTTAAAGCCTCGATGGTATAAGCTTCGTGCTGTAAAGGTGGGGTAGCAATGTAAATGGCATTAACCTCCGGATCGTTAATCAGTTGAGAGGCATTGTTATACCATTTCGGAACATTGTGTCTTTTTGCATAATCTGCTGCTTTGGTACTATCAAGGCGCATTACGGCCACCAATTTAGAATTGGCTACCTTATTAAAAGCTGGCCCGCTTTTTACTTCGGTCACATCTCCACAGCCAATAATGCCCCATCTGATTTCTTCCATTATATAATCGATTTGAAAGGTTGAATTTAGAAAATATTGCCTGGAAAATATGCTCAATCGATAGAAAGCTTTGTAAAAAAGAAAAGGGATTCACTTTGGGAGTGATCCCTAATCAACTAACCAAACAAACTATTCCGGAAACCACGCCGGAATCAATTTATAAACGAAAGAATTAGGAGATTGTTTTAACGGTTTTGTCTATTTAGTGTATTTTTTCAAAAAAGAAAAATAAAACCTTTATCCGGAATTATAGCCTTCCTTTTTTTTAGCTTTGTATTATGCAAAATCTTTCCAAGAAACTTCAGATTGATCTTATAGAACTTAAGGCAAAATATGCCTTTATTATGGATGAACTGGAAGTAACATTTGCAGATGCTTACCTGTCGAAATTGCAAGCTAAACAACGCCTGGCCGAGCAGATGATGATAGAAATGGAGAGGATATTGGCTGGCGAAGCCGGAGCGCATGAAAACTAACCCATTAAACTAAATCAGCGGATACAACAATAGCGACTCAACAAGGAAATGAATATTTTTGTCTGTTGAAGGATTTTGTGCCGCGTAAAAATAAACCAATCCGCTAATAAAGAGGTAGTTTTTGATATTAACCCGAAGGTGATGAAGCGCTGCGGTTATCTGATTTTCGACGCTTCGTTTAGAAATATTAAGTTTCTCGGCAATTTCGATATTTGTTAAATTTTCTTCCCTGCTCATTAAGAAAATTTCCCTGCAACGTTTAGGCAACATTCGTAAATATCCGCTAATCTGTGTTTTTAGCGCCGATACGTTAAGCCATTCCTCACCATTATTAATGGCGTAGGCCGATTCGTTTTCCAGATTTTCATCCGTRAAAATTACACTTCTTGCTAATTTTTTACTTCTGATCACTTTATACACATGATACCTTGCTGCCGCTTTAAGGTAACTTTTAAAATCCCTGATCTCGAGCACTTCTCTTTTGAGCCATATATTGAGAAAAATATCCTGCACAATGTTTTCGCATTCATTTTCATCCTGCAAATAGTGCGAAGCTGTAGCTATCAAGGTAGGAAAGTACCGATCAAATAATATTTTAAATGCTTTTTGATTCCCGAATTTAATGGCCTCCCATAATTCGCGCTCGTCTGCCTCTAGATGGATAGGTTTCATTTATGCAAAGTTCATTGATCAAGATAAAGAATTTGTTAAGCTAATATAAATATTTTGAACGATATCTTAATTCTCAATCATTTTAGGCTTGTTAAATATTTTTTAAAAAAATAAGTGTGTGTGGGTGGAGCTGTGGCTCTATGATGAAAAGCGCTTTACATGACAAAACAGGAATATATCATTCTCTATCAAAAATCACTTCAAGGAAAGTGTACACCAGAAGAAATAGAAAGCTTAAATGCTTATGAAGATGATTTCGAACTGATTGAAAGCACAAAGCCGGGTGGCGAGCAGGCCGAACGCATATTCTCGCAGATCATTGAAACGGTTGGTGAGCGCAAGCGTATAAAACCATTTATACTGTGGACGAAGATGGCAGCAGCAGCGGCAATATTGGTTTTTATTGTATCAACAGTTTTTTACTTCAATACTAACCATAAAAATGAGAAGAATGTGGTGGTATTAAATCATGCAAAAACGATCAAGCCTGGTTCTGATAAAGCCATACTTACGCTTGGTAACGGACAACAGATTGTACTAAATACTGCAGCTCAAGGGCAAATAGCTTCAGAAAGTGGTACTACCATCAATAAAACCGCCGATGGAACATTGGCTTACGATGTTATTTCTGAAGCATCACAAGAAGTGGCGCTTAATACAGTATCGATTCCAAGAGGAGGGCAATATTCTCTTGTACTTCCTGATGGTTCTAAAGTTTGGTTAAACGCCGCTAGTTCCATCCGCTTTCCAACGCGGTTTACGGGTAACAGCCGTGAGGTAGAGCTCGATGGTGAGGCCTATTTTGAAGTAGCAAAGAACAAACAAATGCCTTTTTATGTAAAAGCACAGGATATGAAGCTAAAGGTACTGGGTACACACTTTAATATAATGGCCTATAAAGACGAAGCTTTTATTAAAACTACGCTATTGGAAGGAAAAGTGATGCTCACATCAGCTTCAGCCGTTACCTATCTTAAACCTGGCGAAGAAGGGGTTTTATATGAAAACAAGTTTACTGTGAACAAAGCAGATATAGAGCAGACCATGGCTTGGAAGAATGGCTATTTCTTGTTTAATGAAGAAAATTTATCATCAGTAATGCGCAAAATTTCGAGATGGTACGACATAGATATTGTATACAATACCCATAATAACAAATTATCATACACAGGTTCGGTATCGAAGTTTAAAGATATTTCTGAAGTACTAAAAGTGCTCAGTCTTACAGGAACGGTAAAATTCAACATTGCAGAAAGGAGGGTAACAGTTATCAACTAAATTTTTGCCCTAAACAACAAAACGGATTAACCACCCACTAAACAAACCATACAAAATGAATTTTTTTTACTTAAAAAGAACCAGGCTAAGTTCCATGTTTCAACCACTTAAAGTGATGCGACTAACGATTGCCGTATTATTAATCTTCTGCGTCCAGGTAAGAGCATCCCTTTACGCACAGAAGATAAACTTCTCGCTAAAAGGAGCTTCATTGAAAGAAATTTTTCAGGAAATTAAAAAGCAGAGCGGATATGACTTTTTATATAACAACGAAATGATCGGTGAGGCCGGAACTTTCAATGTAACGGTAAAAGACATGACCATACAACAGGTAATGGACAAAAGTCTTGAAAGCCTGCCGCTTAGCTATGCCATAGAGCAGCACACCATTGTAATTACGAAAAAGGCGCTACCGCAAAAGCTTGATATTAAGGGCACGATTACTGATGAAATCGGAACCGGAATACCTGGAGCAAGTATTGTGAACGAAAGTTCTAAAAAAGCAGTGTCATCTGATGATATGGGCCGATTTAGTATTGTAGCTTTTGCTGGCGATAAAATAAAGGTACGGATGGTAGGCTATGAAGATTACAGTTTCACTATTGGAAGCCAAACAACTTATACGATTAGTTTAAAACCGTCAACCGTTGGACTGAATGATGTGGTTATAGTTGGTTATGGAACACAGCGCAAAGCAAATGTAACGGGAGCTATATCGCAGGTTGATGCCAAGGTTTTGGAAGATAGGCCTATTACGGCGGTTTCTACAGGTTTGCAAGGTACCATTACCGGGCTTACCACTATTGGCGGTAGCGGGCAACCAGGTGCTACACATTCGGTATTAAGGATAAGAGGAACAGGAACCACCAATAATCCAAATCCTTTTGTATTGATTGATGGTGTACCAGGTGATATGAACTGGATTAATCCGGATGATATAGAAAGCGTAACCGTGCTTAAAGATGCCGCATCTTCATCAATATATGGCTCCAGGGCTGCAAATGGTGTAATTTTGGTTACCACAAAGAAAGGTAAGTTTAATCAGAAGGCAGTTATTTCGTATAACGGTTATTATGGTTTTCAAACACCAACACGTTTGCCTAAAATGTTAGGCTCAGTTGACTATATGACACTGCTTGGCGAGGCACAGATAAATGCAGGTCTTCCGAAATCTTATACCGATGCCCAGATTGAGGTGGCACGTAATGGTTCTGATCCTAATTATTTTGCCAACACCAACTGGACAGATGCATTGATTAAAGATTATGCTCCTCAACAGAATCACAGCATTAACGTGCAGGGAGGAAGCAGCGATTTTAATTATTATTTTTCTTACGGAAGAGAAAACCAGGATGGCCTAATTGCCGGCGATCAATATAAGTTTGCAAAAAACAATGCCAGGATAAAGCTATCGGCTTTAAAGCTCCTTTCCTTATTGGATGTTGATGTGAATTTGGGTTATTTAGACCGTAACCAGAATCAGCCAGCTGCCGATACTGATGGCGGTGCCGGTGCTATTTATACTGCATTTACCAGTTCACCATTAACACCTGTACGGTTTACTACCGGTACCTGGGGTTATGGCGGTGGATCTAGTAATCCTTTRGCAATTGCTACCGATGGCGGTTTCAATAATTTTTTCTCTAAAGAATTTACTTCCAACATTACGGGAACATTGCACGTGCTTAAAGGTTTGGATCTCAAATCGCAATATGGTTTAATTGCCAGTTCTCAAAAAAGACGGACATTTAATCGGAGGATCGATTATTTCAATCCAGCTACCAATGCCATTATTTACACCACCAGTCCGAACAATTCGCTGAGGGAAGTTGCCACAACTACCACCTTGCAAAATTTCTCTATGCAGGCAGATTACACGCTTAATTTAGACGAACATCACATTAAGCTGCTGGGCGGTTATCAACAGGAGACGTATCGTTTTGATGCCTTCTCAGCAGCTAAAACCAATTTGGTTAGTGATGATGTACCGGTACTGAATATTGGATCACTGAACCCAACGGCAACAGGCGATGCCTATCAATATGCTTTGCAATCGCTTTTTTCGAGGGTTAACTACGATTATGCCGGAAAATATCTGGTAGAGTTTAATATGCGCTATGATGGATCTTCGCGTTATGCGCCTGGAAAAAAATGGGGTGTATTCCCTTCAGTTTCTGCAGGCTGGAGATTTAGCGAAGAAAGCTTTATAAAAGACAATAGCCGGTCCTGGTTTAGCGATGGTAAAATCCGCGCTTCTTACGGATCATTGGGTAATCAGTATGGAGCAGATGGACCAGCTTATTCTGAGTGGTATCCATATATTAAAGTATTAACCAGTGTGGGTACCATGCCAATTGGTAATATCCTGACTACTGGTTTTGCACAGACTATACTTTCTAATCCCTTGTTAAGATGGGAAAAAGCCACGATGCTCAATGTGGGCATGGATCTGGCCTTTTTTAACAACCGACTTACTTTTACCGGAGATATTTTTAATAAAAAGACGGTAGATATACAACTTAAAGTGCCACAGCCTGATGTAATAGGCCTTACCGTTCCCGATCAGAATGCGGGTGCCATATCAAACAAAGGATATGAATTGAGCCTGGGTTGGAACGATAAGATTGGAAATTTTAAATATGGCATTACCGGACAGTTTTTTGATATCAAAAATACAGTTACCGATTTGGGCGGTGTTCCCCCAACCATTGGCGACAGAATCCGTCAGGTAGGGCAACCGCTTGATGCTTTTTATGGTTACCGCACAGATGGATTAGCTCAAGAGACTGATTTTACCAAAGATGCCGCAGGAAAATACGTGCCAAAGTTTCCAGTCTTTGCTGCAGATGCAGGTAAAGTGGCACCTGGCGATCTTAAATACCGTGATTTGAATGGCGATGGTTTGATTAGTGCCGATTTAGACCGTGAGGTAATTGGCGATGCTTACCCTCGGTATAATTATTCTTTCAGGTTAGATGCTGCTTATCATAATTTTGATCTGAGTGTATTTTTACAAGGGGTAGGCATGGCAAATGGCTATATTACCGGAGTGGGTTTGCATGCTTATAATGCCGATGCTGCATTTCCTCAAGAAGTGCATATGGATAGATGGACCCCACAAAATACTGGAGGTTCATACCCACGTTTCGTATATAAAGATACCCGCAACACTGGAAGATTGGCCGATTATTGGTTACAGGATGCTGCTTATTTAAGGGTGAAAAACCTGCAGCTGGGTTATACTATCCCTGGAAATTTCTTGCAGAAGATTCACATAGATAGGCTAAGGGTTTACGCTTCGGCCGATAACTTGTTTACCGATACCAATTTCTTTTATGCTTACGATCCTGAATCGCAGGCAACCAGTGGCGGATTATACCCTCAGGTTAAAACGTTCATTTTCGGTCTTTCGATTAAGTTAAAATAAACCACCCATGAAAAATCAAAATCAATATATAAACAGCCGCAGATCATTTTTAAAAGCAACGGGTTTGTTGGGCGGTGCTGCACTGATTCCTTCCTTTTTCTTAGCCAGTTGTAAAAAAGGATTTCTTGATCGTGAACCGCTGGATTCGGTAACCGATATCAGTTTCTGGAAAACAGAAGAACAACTGAAACTGGCTGCAAATGCCTGTTACAGCAATTTAAGAAACAATAATACCATCGCCATGGAAAAAATATGGGCGACAATACCATTTATCCCCCTAATTCAGAATATCAGGCCATTTCTGCAGGTAATTACGATTTTACTTCTGGGACATTAAACTCCGAGTGGGTAAATTTATATGCTGCCATCAGGCGTTGTAACCATTTTCTCGAAAATTACACCAAAGCCACCAATATCAGTGCAACTGCCTTGGCGCAGTATGCGGGAGAAGTAAGGTTTTTAAGGGCTTTTATGTATACTTATCTGATCTTCCTTTTCGGTGATGTGCCGCTAATCTCTAAAACGCTCGATATTGGTGATGAAGAAGTATTTGGTCCACGTAATAAAAGGGCAGAAGTGCTCGAATTTGTTTTTGCCGATTTAGATGCAGCAGCGATTGGGCTTCCAACTGCTTATACTTCTGCTGATCTTGGTCGTATCACCAAAGGTGCCGCATTTGCCTGGAAAGCCAGAGTAGCACTCTTTTTCGAAAAATGGAGCATTGCCGAGGCTGCCGCTAAATCAGTAATGGATCTGAATGTTTATCAGCTATATACAGCTGGTGGTACAGCCAAATGTTATAACGATCTTTTTACCTACAAAGGAAAATTAGCCGCTGGTGCCAACAAAGAAACCATTTTCGCAAGACCAAATGTTGCCGGCGTAAGTGTGCACAATACCAGTCGCGAAATTCAGGTGCCCGATCAAACGAGCCGCTACTCACCAACCAAATCGTTGGTAGATAGTTATTTATGTACAGACGGACTTCCGATAGATAAATCGCCATTGTATAGCGAAAGCACTTATGCTGATATCTTTAAAAACAGAGATCCACGTATGAACCAAACCATATTAACACCTGGTTGGGCTTGGGGCGGACAAGATGATGGTGATGCCGATGCCACTACAAATCCGATATTTAATACTCCTAAATGGAACGCCGATAAAAAGGGTTGTATAACAGGAACTGGGTTTTACTTTAGCAAATACGTAGAAGTTGCTGCTGTGGGTACGGTAAGCCAGGACTCGAACGATATCCATCATATCCGTTATGCAGAAGTACTGCTTACTTTAGCAGAGGCGAGGTTGGAGCAAGGTACACTTACCCAAACTGATATTGATAATACCATTAATAAGTTGCGCGACCGCGTGGGAATGAAACGAATGGTAATTACCGAACTTGTGGCAGCTGGGTTAGATTTAAGAACCGAAATCAGACGCGAAAGAAGGGTTGAACTTGCACTTGAAGGACAGCGCTATTACGACATACTCCGCTGGAAACAAGGCGATTTATTGGCTCAGGATGTAAAGGGCATGAAGAAAAGTTTGGTTGAAAGTTTTAACCAGCAATATGTAGCTACCATTGCAACAGATGCAAATGGGTATTTTGTGGTAAACACAGGTAGAAAATTTGTTGCTCCTAAAAATTATCTTTGGCCAATTCCAATTACACAATTGCAACGCAACCCAGTACTGGGACAAAATCCAGGCTGGTAACTAATTTAAGAGGTTGTATCATTAATGTAGAACTGTCATCTTTGGGCCTATCCACTTTATCAGGAAGTTCAACAGAGATGGATTCGAATCGAAATTTAAATTTTATGATACAGCCTCTTTTTATTTATTAATTTAACCCAATATGAAATTATACTCTTTTTTAATACTAAGCATTTGCCTTTTGGGCGCTTGTTCACCTAAGATCAACGGACAAGCTGAATCAAAGCGCAGTAATGTACTGCGTGTCATGTCTTATAACCTTCACCATTGCAACCCTCTATCAAAAGAGAAAGAAGGCCTTATTGATGT
>NZ_JBFTRT010000051.1:0-15044 GCF_056399685.1 Pedobacter sp. 01N416 | reverse complement strand
GATTTTTTCAATGATGATGACATTGCATTTAGCGATTCGGAAAGCTCGCCAATCTCATCCTGGGTTTGGCTATCGAGTTTAATGCCATAATTTCCATTAGAAATTTGATAGGCAATTTCTTTAATGGCAACAATACGTTTTTCCATCTCGTATTTTTTATCTTCAATTTCCTGCTGAAGTTTAACACGTTCATCAAAATCGATTGATACTCTCCGGTAAAAAAACAACGTAATCAGAATGGCAAGGAGCGCTGCAATTAAAATCAGTATCGGGGTATAAGCTGTAAGTTTATTTAATTCGTTGGTTCTTTCTTCAAGCAGCCTTTTCTCTTCAGTTATAATGTTGCTTACAATTGATCTGGCCTCATCCATATAAACCTTGCCTTGAAACAAAACCGTAGGATCAATAACACCGCCTAAAGTTTTAATCTCTATGGTCGATTTAATGATATCCATTCTTTTAAAAAGAATTTTTTTAAGCGCTGCTATATTTTTTTGCTGAACGCTATTATGCCTGGTATCTAGTTCAACTTTTTTTAATATCGAAGCGGCCGAATCGCTGGCACCATAATATGGTGTTAAAAACACCTTGTTTCCAGTTAATAAAAAGCCCCGCTGACCAGTTTCGGCATCTTTCAAATAGGATATAATATTCTCCGTATTTAAAATTACTTCATCACTGTGTTTAACCAGCTCGGTACTTTTAATAAGGTTGCCAATACTTACATCTGTTATCTTCTACCCGATAAAATTTATCAAAAATCTTATCTTGCTGCTCTTTTGAAATACCAATACCAAAATCTTTTACGGCCAGATAAAGTTTTTCATCTTTAATATTCGTAGTTACATTAACCTGATTGGTACCCGGAGCATATTTAATGGCATTCGTAATAAAATTGATGACCACTTGTTCCAAGCGCATTTCATCACCAAATATCATTTCGTCTGTTTTGCCCAGTTTGCTGATTTTAAAATCAGGATTAGATTGCTGCAACATCTCGATGGCATTGTTTACCATGTTATCAGCATAAAAACTTTTCATGTTAAACTTCATCTTTCCACTTTCAATTTTTGAGATATCGAGCAGATCGACAATTAATTCGTTTAGTTTTTCGAGCTGGGTACTCGCTTTTTCGAGATGGTTCTGGGCCATGGTTTTATCATCTCTGTTAAGGCTACGCTGCAGCAACTGAATGTACCCTTTTACGCTGGTTAAAGGTGTTTTTAGCTCATGACTGGCAATGCTGATAAATTCGTCCTTTTTATGTTCGGCCTGTTTTCGGAATTCGATTTCTTCAAGCAATTTTTCCTGCACCTCGTTAAGTTTTCTATTCTGCTCGTAAATGCGATAAAACGTTTTTATTTTAAGGAGCAGCACATTAATATCAACGGGCTTGGTAATGTAATCCAGTCCACCGCTCAGGTATCCTTTGGTAATAAATTTTAACTCTGTATTTACAGCAGAAAGAAATATAATGGCGGTATCTTTTGCCTTACTAAAACCAGAAATGGTTTCGGCTACCTCGAAGCCATCCATATCTGGCATTTGTACATCGAGAATAATCAGGACGTAGTTGTTTTTTAAAACTTTTTTCAGCGCCTCTTCGCCAGACGATGCGGTATCAACCTCAAAACTGTGTGCCTGTAGTACTTTCTGTAACGAGATCAGGTTTTCTGGCCTGTCATCAACTATAAGGATCATCTTTATTAAAACAAATAAGAAGCCGGGATAATTATGTTTGGTTTTGAGATAAAAACCTCATTAACTGTAAACAAACAATGCGCTGTAAAAAAAGTTTTTATTTTTTATAAATTATTTGAATTAAAAGTATCACCCTGTCTAATATCTCCTGTTTCGAAGCCTTTTTTAAACCAATACATCCGTTGTGCGGAGGTACCATGGGTAAAAGAATCTGGCTGAACATCACCTGTAGCCTGTTTTTGCAATTTATCATCACCTATGGCATTGGCAGCAGTTAATGCTTCTTCTATATCTCCTTCATCCAATTTAAAATCTTTAAGATTTTGAGCATTGTGCGCCCAAAGTCCAGCAAAAAAATCGGCTTGCAGCTCTAATTTCACCGATAAACGGTTATATTCTTTTTCGCTCACCTGCCCCCGTGCCTGATCTAGTTTTTCCGAAATTCCCAATAAATTTTGCACATGATGGCCTACCTCATGTGCAATTACGTAAGCCTGTGCAAAATCTCCGGCAGCACCGAAACGGTTTTTTAAATCATCATAAAATGATAGATCGATATAAACTTTATGGTCGCCAGGGCAATAAAATGGCCCAACGTTAGCTCCTGCATTGCCACAGGCGGTTTGCACTGCTTCTCTAAATAATCTGAGTTTAGGATACTCATACTGCTTGCCCATCGCCTGAAATTCTTTATCCCATACTTGCTCGGTTGATTCCAATACACCCGCTACAAACTGTGCCTGTGGATCATTAGCCGGAACGCCCTGCTTAACTTCTTCGGTGCCTGTAGTAGCCGGAAGCTGACTAACCAAGCCAGTTAAATCTTTGCCAAAAATTAGCCCGAGCACCACAATTATTATACCTACACCGCCACCTAGGATGGTTTTCCCTCCGCTACCGCTTCTTCCGTCTTCTACATTATTACTGCCTTTACCAAACCATTGCATAATTTACTTTTTTAGTTTAATGAATAACCTTAATTATGGGACAATTGTTATACTAAAGTATAAATTATTTTTATTGATTTATTCTTTTGGATTACTGCAAAAAAAAGAAGTCGGGTTTTAAACCCGACTTCTCCGTATGATCTTCATGCATTTGCAGAATGAATGCTAACTATTAAAAACAGCAATTGCTTTTGTTATCCTTGTTTTAGTTTCTGTTATGCCCAGCAATACAGCAATATCAAAAACACCAGGCCCAAATTTACCGCCCACCAGCATAATGCGGAAAGGCAACATCAATTCGCCTGGTTTAAAGCCTTTTTCTTCGGCCAAGGCTTTAAAAGCTGCTTCGGCAGATCCCGCATCAGTTAATGTTAAACGATCAGCAAAAGCATTAAAAAAATCAGCTTTTTCGGCTGTCCATTTTGGTTTTACCGAATTTACGTCATATTGTGAAGGTGAAGCAAAAAAGTAACTGCTCTGTGCCACAAAATCAGGCAATAAGGTACAGCGATCTTTAATTAAATCAATAACGGTATTTAAATAAGCATCATCGTTTATTTCAATGCCAACTTTTTGCAACTCCGCTTTAACGCTTGCCACCAAGCGCTCTGCTCCCTGCGATTTAATCCACTCATGGTTATACCATTTGGCTTTTTCAAAATCGAATTTAGCCCCTGCCTTACTGATTCTTTCTATCGAGAATTTTTCTTCCAGTTCTTTTAACGAGAATAACTCCTGGTCGGTACCATCATTCCAGCCTAAAAGTGCCAGCATATTGATAAAAGCTTCGGGCATAAAACCCATTTCTTTAAATCCTTTGGTTACATCGCCACTTTTAGGGTCGGTCCAGTTCATGGCGTAAACCGGGAAACCTAATCGGTCGCCATCGCGTTTACTTAATTTTCCATGCCCATCTGGCTTTAAGATTAAAGGCAGGTGTGCCCATGCAGGCATCTCCGCTTCCCAGCCTAAATATTTCCAAAGTAAAATATGAACCGGTGCCGAAGGCAACCATTCTTCTCCCCTAAAAGCATGACTAATTTCCATCGCCTTATCGTCAACCACAACGGCCAAATGGTAGGTTGGCATTCCATCAGCTTTTAGTAATACTTTATCATCAACCAACGAGGTTTCGAAGCTTACATCACCACGGATTAAATCGTTAAAATGTACAATTTCATCGGTTGGTACTTTAATGCGGATAACATGTGGCGTTTTAGCCGCCAATAACTCTTCAACCTCGCTAATGGTAAGGGTTAAAGAATTGCGCATCTGCATACGTGTGGCCTGCCCGTATTGGAAATTTGGAATTTCTTTACGTTTGGTATCTAAATCTTCCGGTGTATCGAAGGCGTAATAAGCATAACCATCGCTAATTAACTGTTCGGCAAATTTACGGTAGCTGGGTTTGCGCTCGCTTTGGCGGTACGGGCCATAAGCCCCTGGGTTGTTAGGGCTTTCATCTGGTGTAATGCCACACCAATCTAAACAGTTTACAATATATTGTTCTGCACCTTCTACAAAGCGGTTTTGATCGGTATCTTCTACACGAAGTACAAAAGTTCCATTATTTTTTTTGGCAAATAAATAATTGAACAAGGCAGTGCGCACACCACCTAAATGCAAACCTCCGGTTGGGCTTGGGGCAAATCTTACTCTAACTTTCTTATCCATAATTGGTTTGTTGAGCGCTTGGCGTTAGGCGTTGGGCGCTCTAGCGCTCACCGCTCTGCGCAAAACGCAAGACGGTGCAAAGATATGTTTTTCATCCATTTTATAGTGTTTCATCTGCGATGAAGCGATTATGCATTCGAAATGATTCCTTTAAGGTTTTTGAAAAAKCATAATGGTTTTATGTTTTTTCCGTTTTGTTATTGTAATTTGGCTAGCTAAAGCATGAATCCTTATCAAAAGAAACGCCGCTGGAAGTTTTTCCTTCTCATTTTTGCCATCTTAATTGGCATTGCATCAGTATTTTACACCGATTCTTTTGTAAAAAAAATGGAACGCGAAGAGGCCGACCAGTTTCATCTTTGGGTGAAAATTCAGGAGCGATCTATGTTTTTATATGACAATGATGATTACCGCACAATAGTTGAAACCGTAAGAAAAAACACCAAAACACCTGTAATCATGACCGATTCGGCTGGCATGATTACTTCTTTTAACGGGCTTGACAGTACAAAAACCAACTACCCCATTTCGGATGCCAAACTTACTTACGATAGTTTATATTTTGTAAGGCAGTTAAGGCAAATGAAGACGCAGCATCCACCTGATGAAATGAATATCTTTGGCAGAAAATTTAAGGCTTACTATCGCGACTCTTTCATTTTAACACAGTTGAGGTATTTCCCATACATCCAAATGGGCGTTATCTTCCTTTTCCTTTTAACAGCTTATGCAGCATTCAGTTCTGCCCGGAAAGATGAACAAGACCATGTTTGGGTAGGTTTGGCCAAAGAAACAGCGCACCAATTGGGTACACCAATATCATCACTCATGGCCTGGACGGAGTTAATAAAATCTAAATTCGATGCAGAAGATGATCCGTTGATTGCCGAAATGGAGAACGATATTAAGCGCTTGGAAATTATTACCGACCGTTTCTCGAAAATCGGTTCTAAACCTATACTCGAAGATCATACGGTTTACATTGTAATCAGCGATTTTATACGCTATTTTAAAGTACGTACCTCAGATAAGGTTAAATTCAGCATTACCGGCGATGAGCAGGTAAGGGCCATGCTAAACGTTCCATTATTTGATTGGGTAATTGAAAACCTTTTAAAAAACGCAGCAAACGCAATCGAAAACGAAGGGTCGATCTCAATCAACATTATAGAAAATTTAGCAAAAGAAMAGGTGTTTATTGATGTGAGCGATACCGGGAAGGGTATTCCGAGATCTAAATTCGATGCGGTTTTTCAACCCGGCTATACTACACGTAAACGCGGCTGGGGCTTGGGTTTATCGCTTACCAAACGTATTGTAGAAAATTACCACAGTGGAGAAATTTTTGTAAAAGACTCCGAACTGGGTAAAGGCACAACTTTTAGAATAATATTAAAAAGCAGTTTAAGATATGAACCGACCACAGCCTAACGAATATCCAACTTGGGGCGAAACCTATATCAGTAAAGTAGATCGAGATATTTTCGAAATTTTAAACGATCAGATGCTAAGTCTGCCAGCGTTGTTTAGGGCAAACGCCGATAAAGCTGATTACGCCTATGCCGAAGGTAAATGGACACTAAAAGAAATGTTAGGCCATATTATTGATACTGAACGTGTTTTTGCCTTTCGCATTACCTGTTTTGCCCGAAAAGAACAGCAGCCGTTACCAGGTTTCGAGGAAGATGACTATGTAACCAATGCCCGCTTTGCCGAGCGCGATCTGGAAGATCTGATCGGAGAATTTATTGCACTTCGTAAAGCCAATTTATATCTTTTTAAATCTTTAAACGAAGAGGAACTGAACAGAAAAGGAATTGCTTCGGGCAGGGAAATTAATGTGAAATCTATTTTATTTATTGTGGGTGGCCATATTATCCATCATGTTTACATTTTAAAAGAACGTTACCATGTGGTTTAAAAATTTCACAGTTGACGAGCTGAACGACCGCCCTAAAAATCATTTAGGTGCGCTGCTCGATATCCACTTTACTGAAATTGGTGAAGATTTTATTATCGGAACCATGCCTGTTGATGAACGTACACATCAACCTGCAGGGATTTTGCACGGCGGCGCCTCGGTGGTTTTGGCAGAAACCTTGGGCAGTATTGCTTCTTATATGTGTATAGATCCTGAGAAGTATGTTGCTGTTGGTTTAGAAGTAAACGCCAACCATTTACGGCCAGTAAAAAGTGGTTTGGTAAAAGGCATTTGCAAACCTTTACATATTGGGGCCAAAACCCAGGTTTGGGAAATCAAAATTTACGATGAACGTGGAAAGATGAACTGCATTAGCCGTTTAACCGTAGCGATTATTAATAAGCCGCAGTAAATGTGCTGTCAGATGTTTCCATCTGACAGTTATTTAAATCTAAAAGCAAGTTATCTAATGCTGACAATACAAGAATAAAGAGAAGTCAAGTTTTTATAGCGATGTGGCCATTAAACTTGACTTCTCTGATATTAAAGCATTTTATTGCTATCCAGCCATTTCTTCTCTACAAGGTAAGAAACAATTAAGCCCAATCCGCCGAAAATTCCAATGAAACCAAAGTAAATGGCTACCGATTGTCCTTGCTCACTACGCGTCATGTCGCTGCCGAACACTCCTCTAACTGTAAATAGTGCTACCAGCAGGCCGATTCCTAAACCAACCAAAAGCAAACCGAACTTTAAACTTAAAAACGGTTTTGGTGTAGCCTTATGCACACCCGGATCGATTCCCCTTTCGATCATTGCCATCTTCTCTTTGTTTGATAGGTAGCGGATTCCGAATACCATTGCGAATGCACCTAAAAAAAGTGAGATTGGGACTAATATACCTTCCATGATTATAATTTTTAATTTGTAAATATTCTATTGTTTAAATTGAACCGTGTTCTGTGTATTATGACTACATACTTTTTAATCAGGTTACACCCCCTGCTGAAAAAAAAATCGATAGCTTTATCAAACATTAAAAATTCCCTTTGTACAGTCAGTTAAAAAATATAGAAATCTTTAAGCCGCTCAGCAATGAAGCTTTAGAAAAGTTAGCTGCTGTTTCTAAGCGGGTAGAACATCAGAAAGGAATGATTTTAATCTATGCAGATAAAACAGAGCCTTATTTCTATATCCTCGAAAGTGGTATTGCAAGAGCCTATTCTGACGGAGAAAACCAACAGATAACCTTTTGGTTCGGACAAAGTGGTGCCGTTCTTTTTTCTTTTAACAGCTATATTAATAATAGCCCCGGTTACGAAAATATTGAGCTATTGGAAAACTGCAGTTTAATTCAAATCAGGCTAACCGATCTTTTTTTGCTTTACGGTCAACATTTAGAAATTGCCAATTGGGGCAGAAAAATTGCAGAACAGGAGTTAATTGCTACTGAAAGAAGATTAATAGACCGGGCTTTTAAAGCGGCAGCAGAACGTTATCAGGACTTTGTAAATCAATCTCCCGAACTGATTAAAAGAGTAGCCTTAAAACACATTGCCTCATACCTGGGTGTAACACAGGTTACCCTGAGCAGAATAAGAGCAGTTCATAAATAAATTCATTTTTTAACATTTGTAAAATGTTGCCTGATGAATGTGCCTTAAATTTGCAGAAACACATTTATCATGAACTGGATTATCTTAATTATTGCCGGCCTTTTCGAAGTTGGCTTTACAACCTGCCTTAAATTATCGAACAATTTTTCGAATATAAAATGGAGTACGGCTTTTTTTGTCTGTATTATTTTGAGTTTCTTATTGCTAAATAAAGCAACCCAAACTTTACCCATGGGAACTGCCTATGCTGTTTGGACGGGTATTGGTGCCGTAGGAACAGTAATTATCGGAATTTTTTATTTCAATGAGCCAGCAACCTTCTGGCGGATATTTTTTATCTGTACGCTTATAGGCTCAATTGCAGGATTAAAGTTCTTTGCTTCACATTAACGAGCGCTTGCGAAGTTTACCAAGCCCAAAGCGTAGGCAAAACTTCGAAAGTTTAGCCAGGGCTTAAAACTCTTGTTGGAGCGTAATGCCTGTACAAGAAATCAAGTTGRTTCCCGTGTTGCGCTTGTACGCTTTCCCTAAAGTTCGGGATACCTCAGCCTGCAGGGTACCACTTCACCCAGGGCTAAATGGCCAATATAGCATTTAGTTTTTAAGGTTGCAGGGTGCACCCACGTTATTCATAAACCTGATGGCAGCGGCAGCCCCGAAGCATGAGGGCTATAGCGAACAGCAGGACTACAGTCCGCCATGAAAAACTGCCCTTTCATTTCCAATCAATAAAAAATTATATCGCCTATTTATCAACTAATTTTCTTTTTGGAGCACAATGCCTGTGCAGGTAACCAAGTTGGTTCCCGTGTTGCGCTTGTACGCTTCGGCCTCGTTCCTCAGCCTGCAGGGTACCGCTTCACCCGGGGCTAAATGGCTAAAACAGCATTTCATTTTTAGGGTTTTTAAAGCGCCAAAACTTTGTGTGTAAACCTGATGGCAGCGGCAGCCCCGAAGCATGAGGGCTATAGCGAACAGCAGGACTACAGTCCGCCATGAAAAACTGCCCTTTCATTTCCCCAAAAAAAACAATTTTACATTATTCATCTGGCTATTTACAAATAATAGTCTCCTTAATTATATTTCACGTGTAACCTCCTTATCTTTAATGTAGTCTTATTGCTAAACATGGAGCAAAAACCTACAGATTTAGAGCTGATCCAAAAGGTATTGAACGGCGAAACCGATCAGTATGCTCTATTGGTAAAGCGCCATCAGCGATTTGTATTTACACTTGCTTTAAGGTTTTCGAAAAACAGGGAAGACGCCGAAGAAATTGCGCAGGATTGCTTTGTAAAAGCATATAAAGCATTGGGTGCCTTTAAACAGACAGCTAAATTTAGCACTTGGCTGTACACGATAACGTATACTACGGCGATGACTTTTTTAAGGAAAAACCGTTTAGATACTGCGTCAATACATGATGAAAGTACAATTTTACAGCTCGAAAATCACACCTCAAGCTTTAACGCAAATGGCTATGAGCGGCAGGATAGCCATGCTTTTTTAAATGTTGCCATTACCCAGCTTTTACCAGACGATGCTGCTATTATTACCCTATTTTATAAAGGCGAACAGAGTTTAGAAGAAATTGGCRAAGCACTGCACATGGAACCCAATACAATAAAAGTAAAGTTGCATAGGGCCAGGCAAAGACTTAAAGAAAAATTACAATATTTGTTAAAAGATGAAGTAAAGGAGTTACTATGAATACAATAGAACAACAGCTTTGGGATTATATTGATGGGAATTTGGATGATTCTTCAAAAAAAGCCATCGAAGAAAAAATTGAATCGGATGCCGAGCTTAAATCGCAGTACGAGGATCTACTTAAGCTTAATTTAGTTTTTGATGGGCTCGATCTTGATGAACCCTCTATGTCTTTCACCAGAAATGTGATGGAAAGTGTTGCTTTAGTTCCTGCCCCTATGGCGATGAAAACAAAGGTTGATAAAAAGATTATTTATAGCATTGGAGGCTTTTTCGTAATCTCTCTACTCGCCTTATTGGGTTATGTATTTTATAATGCTAACCTCGAAATGCCTCAATTCGATTTAAGGGTGAATTTCGATTTCAATTTAGAGAAATACATTACGCCTACGGCTATTTATGCCTTTCTTTTTGCAGATCTGGTGATCGGATTAATTTTTCTAGACCAGTTTTTAAGGAAGAATTTGCGCAGAAGTAAGAACGCTTAAATAGCTCCCGCAGATCAAATTGATTTACGCAGATTTATGTTCATCTGCGCTTTTTCCGAAATCTGCGGGAACTCAGCAAGGTAAATGTTACCCCAAGGTTTTTAAAATCTCCAGTCCCTTTGCCCACTTACCAAATCCGGCATCTGCATTAATATGGCCAGCATTACCGATATTAATAAATTCACTGCCCCAATTTTCGGCAAAAAATTCAGCCCTTTCTATTGTTACCCATTCATCATTTGAACTGGCTATAACAATGGTTCTAAAGTTTATTTTATCCAGTGGTACATGATCGAAACCCACCGTTGAGAAGTTATATCGGGGAGCTTCCAAATCACTCGGTGCAACGAGTAAAGCTCCTTTAATTTTCTTTTGATATTGTTTTGCCCAATTGGCAATTGCGGTACAACCCAAACTATGACCAATTAAAATCACATCAGCCAAATTATAGTTAGCAACGGCCTGATCTATTGTTTCAATCCAATCTTTACTGGCGGGTGTATCCCATTCCCGCTGATTAATTCGCATAACATGATCTCCGGATTTTTCGAAATGCGTTTGCCAATGATCTGCGCCTGAATTACCCAAACCAGGAACAATAAAATAGTAGGTCATAAAAAGTGAGAATAGATCCTGAATGAATTCAGGCAGCGAAAAATAAAACAAAAAAAGGCCGCCATCGCAAGAAAGCAGCCTTCTCTGTAAATATGATAAATAAATTAAATTACTTTCACATTAACGGCATTTAAGCCTTTTTTACCGTTAGCAACTTCGTACTGTACTTTGTCGTTTTCACGGATTTCGTCGATAAGACCTGTTGAATGAACAAAAATTTCGCTATCTCCATTTGCAGGTACGATAAAGCCAAAACCTTTAGTTACATTGAAGAATTTTACTGTGCCTTCTTGCATTGTATTAAATATTAAAATTAAGTATGCAAGGTAAGTTTTAATTTTTAAAATCAAAATAAATTTTAACATTTTTTTAACGTTAAAATTTTGTAAATAGCAGATTACTAAGGCTTTTTAATTGCCTTCCCAATTATTGTTAAAGTAATTTCACTATTATGTGGAATCCCGAGTGTTGTACCGGGAGCCACATCAAAAAGGTTTCTAACATAGATATCTGCTATACCCTGAGCCACCTTTTTTTTAGCTTCAACGTTCTCGGGAAGCACATTATAAATCGTTTTTACGTGTATCCTTCCCTGAAAATCTATCACCGCTGCAACTTGATAAGCAAAATCTTTATAAGCCCGATCTACCCGGATAATATACTGCGGAAACATATAATCGTAAGCTTCGGTCCTGTTATTAGCGCGATCAACGGTGCTGATTTTTTCTACCCTTACAATTTTACTTTTTGGTATAAACTGAACCGGATCTGTTGCAGCAAAAGCACTATCGCTATTCAAGTTAACTTTTGCAGCACGCTTCTCTATAAAAGCAGTATCGGCCTTGCTTGGTTTTTGCAGATCGGCAGCTTTGGCCTTCAATTTGTTTTTAATATAATCCTGCGCGTAAAAAGTCATATTTACATCCGAGCGAACATCTGAAGCAATTACTTTTCCATCAACCTGAATCCGCTGAAAAACCAAACTATCCTTACTGATGTGTTTTACTTTAAAAAATTCCGCAGCAAAATTATATACATTTCCGTGATCGTACTGCATGTAGAATTTTTGCATTCGTTGTTTCTGTGGACTCCAGGCCGACATGGTATCTTCTTTAACCACTTCAATAATCCAGGATGGTTTTTGCATAAAACCTTCCGTATTAAAAGAAAGTCCGGTTTTAAACCGGCGTTTTACCTCTTGATAACGGATGCCTTTTACAGGCTCGAAAGTAAAATCTCTTAAAGTTGGGTCGCTGGTTTTAGAGCCAAACTTACAGGCAGAAAGCATCAGCACAAAAAAGAAAAAGTATATCGTATTTTTAATCATTTCAACAAAAATCTTTGGCTAAAATAAGTTTTTTTAACCAGAGCTAAACATGCTGTTATAGATACAGGTTTATCTCCGCGCCTGTTTTTTCACCAAAATAACGTTAGCTACTTTGCGCTGCCCTTCATGGTCCCATTTTTTATTATCAGTTGGATAGTTGACAACACCATTAACCGGCATTCCGTTTACCCACAAAGTTGTAGAACCTCCACCATCAAAATTTAGGGCACTGGCACAGCCTAGCCAACGCATTAACCTGGTTAGCTCGAACAAACTCATGCCTGCCGAGTTTTCATTTCTTCCATCAACAGTTAACAAAATCACCCTGCCATTAGGCTTTACCCCTAAGCAGGTACGCGGATGGCGCAAACGGCTAAATCCGGTCGTATCTAGCTTTTCATCAATATGATTTAAAGTTAATAAGGGGCCGTTTAACAAAACGTCTTTAGCGGCCAGTTTTGTTTCCCAGCCACTTGTCCCATCCCACTTTTGGATCGAAATTTTTCCGCTCTCAATTACAACCGCCGCTTCCTGATGCCTTGCCCGATTTCCATTTTTATCCAAGCGGTTAGTATTAATGGTTTTTCCATTAACACGAACAAAATCTACTGAACCTCCATTTTTTACATCGAAAAAATTACCATTTACCGCAGCAATTGCTGTATCGCGTAATCCAAAATTACTGGTGGTAATTAGTTCTTTCTCTTCTGCCCCAATAGCAAAAACCGCCTTCCGTCCTGTATTTTTTATTTCTAAAAACGAAATGTTTTCGTTTGCAGCGAAAAGGTTTTTCTGATCAAAATGATACTGGAATAAAACCACTTGCTTGGCAATTCTGTTTTTATGCCATTTGGTTTTTATAACCGTTAACGAATCTGCACTTTGGCCAAAAGCAGATAAACTGTATGTAAATAAGGTAAGGGCAATTAATAATCTTTTAAGCATAATAGCTGTTTTAACCATAAAATTAAAAAACTGCCGTGTGTTTAGCTTAAAGCATCAAAAATTATACAAAGGGGGTTAAATAGATTCTTCATTTCGAGCGATTGCAACGAAGCCGAGAACCCGAAGGCTCAGCGAAGCTAAATCTGTTACAATAGATCTCTCCATTCCGTTTCACTGCAGTCGAGATGACGAGCCGTCTATTGAAACCTGATAGGTTTGGAACAAAAAAACGGAGCGATCAATTTAATGATTTGCTCCGCTTTTTTAATGATTGAATGAGTGAGTTATTGAATGATTGAATTTGGATAATGCATCCTATTATTCTCTAATTCAACCCTTTCATCATTTTATTTCTTAGGATCTAAAATATCTTTAATTCTGATATTCAAATCTTCATAATGTGCTTTGGTAATGGCATCACCTGCTGCTGCTCTGGCTTTTGTAGTAGCCAATAAGGTTTTTAACTCTGCTCTAACCAACGGTCTGATATCAGATAAACCAACATTGATTGGCGTTAAACCGTAACTTGCTGCATAATCTACAGGGAATCCAACCGGAAGCTCTGCTTCTTTGGTCATTAAATCCTGTAAACGGTCTACATAAGCACGTTGTAAATTACGTTTAAATGCATCTGCTCTTCCTGCAACAAAAACCGACGATCTTAAGTCCGTAAATAATTCAGGTAAGGTGTATGCTTTTGCTGCACCGTTTTTAGTTTCGTTATCTAATAAACGAGCAATACGCGAGGCGGATAATAAATTGCCTAAAGTATTTGCTTGAACGCTTTTAATGCGGTTTAACAATACACCATTATCAAATTTACTGAGTTGATCATTGCTGATTAACCAAAGTGGGGTAGTAAATAATTGTTGATTGAAGACAAAGGATTACCTGCATTTTTCAATGTCCACTGGTCTAAAATTTCTTTTTCCTGTTCTGCAGTTTTGTTTCCAGGAATCCAAGAATAACCCCATTTCACTACCCATTTATCGTATTCTCCAATTTGTGGGTGAAGCTTGGTTACGCCATCACCAGGTTGAGCGATGTAGTTAAAACGCGCATAATCCATAATGGATGGTGCAGTACCATGTTTATCTGTAAATGCTTTCGAACGTAATGAATCAACCGGGTAAGCATAACTCGAGCCAAAGTTGTGTGGTAAACCTAAAGTGTGGCCAATTTCGTGTGAAGAAACAAAACGGATTAATTCGCCCATTTGCGCATCCGTAAATTTAGCTTTACGAACTTCAGGATTAATGGCTGCAGTTTGTACAAAATACCAGTTACGCAATAGGTTCATTACATTATGGTACCAACCAATATGCGTTTCTAAAATCTGTCCGGTACGGGGGTCGCTAATATGCGGACCGTAAGCATTGGCAATATCTGATGCAAAATAGCGAACAACTGAATACCTGGAATCTTCTACACTGAATTGAGGATCTTGCTGAGGCGTTGGCGCTTCTTTACCTATAATGGCATTTTTGAAACCTGCAGCCTCAAAAGCTACCTGCCAATCGTTAATCCCCTGGATTAAAAACGGCACCCATTTTTTAGGCGTTGCAGGGTCGATATAAATTACAATCGGTTTTACCGGTTCTACCAGTTCACCACGTTTATAGGCATTAGTATCTTTTGGAACCAAATTCCAGCGGTGAATGTAGGCTGTACGCTCTGCCTTTTGTGCGTTGCTTCCATAATCAATTTGAGATTGACCAAAAAAACCAACCCTGCTATCCATTATTCTGGCTTTTACAGGGGTTTTTGGCAATAATAACATCGACGTATTGAATTCGAAAGTAACTGCACCATTACTGTTATCGGTTGGAGATTCTGCTGCTCGGTATGTTTTAGCTGTTTTTACTTCAACGTTGATCGGGAAAGTTTTTACCGTATCGATATAAGAACGTGTTGCATCGTACATGGTAACTTTATAAGCCTTACGGATCTGGTCGGTAGCACCGATTGCCATTACATCACCGTTATAAAAATCGGTCACATCAATTACAACACCTGTTGTATCTTTATTATAAGCTTTAATTTCAAAGCTGGCTAAGATCTGTGCAAGATTAGAATTTTGTACCGATTCGTACATATCGC
>NZ_JBFTRT010000050.1:0-13504 GCF_056399685.1 Pedobacter sp. 01N416 | reverse complement strand
GCGTTACACTCAGAAGGAAAAATCTTAGTACCGGAAGGCAAAGCCTTTATCTGGATTATTATCCACCGTTTTTAAATAGTAAGACCGGAAAAGCCCAGCGTTCGGTTACGCTGAAATTATACCTGTTCACAAAACCCGAGAATGAACTGCAGCGCATTCATAACAAAGAAACACTGCTCACCGCACAGACTGTCTGTGCGCAACGCCAGATAGAAATACAGAACAGGCGCTTCGGGATCATTTCAGAACAGGATCGAAATGCAAGCTTTACCGAGATTTTTAGGCAAGTGTCCAAAAGCCGCCGGAAATCAATGAACGATCACTGGGAAATGGGACTGCGTTACTTTATCGCTTTTAGCGGTCAGGATTTGCGTCTGCCTGAACTCTCTGACTTTCTGTGCGAGGATTACAAAAACTATCTGTTGAGCGGACCTGGGATCTCGCGCTACGGGCGGCCGATCAAAAGGAATACAGCAGTTACTTATTATGCCAAATTCCGGGCGGTATTACGCCATGTCTACAGACGAAAGCTCATCCCGCTGGATCTGCATGCCATGGTCGATCCTATACCACCAAAGGAAACGAACAGGGAAAGACTGACGATGGAAGAATTTCAGCAGTTGGCAGATACGCCTGCCAGTTCGGATCTGATGAAAAATGCAGCGATTTTTTCCGGACTTACCGGCCTTAGGTGGTCAGACGTAAGTACCTTACACTGGTCTGAACTTAGGGGCAGACCGGGCAGTTTCGAAATTCAATTTTCGCAAGGTAAGACAGAGAAGGCAGAGGTAATGCCAATATCGGATCAGGCTGTAGCCCGCCTTGGAGACCGAATGAAACCGGGAGATTTACTTTTTCCTGGTCTGAAGTACAGTCAGCTTAAATCATTCTTCACGAACTGGTGTACTGCCGCGGGCATTTTTAAGAATATCACCTTCCACAGTTTCAGGCACACTTTTGCTACACTTCAGCTTGAACTGGGTACTGATATTTACACGGTATCTAAACTGCTAGGTCACCGCTCCTTAAAAAATACCGAAATTTATGCAAAAATCGTGGATAAGACCAAGCGCCAGGCGGCAGCCAGGATGCTGCTTAAAGATGTTGAGGATGAAAGTGTCCGTGATGGTCAAGAAAAAAGACCAGCGATTTTTATCCTGCACCGAAATGAGGAAAAACTTGGCACAAGCTAAATGAACATGTCCTTTTTATCCGAATGATTGCTTTTACTTTGCGATTCCTGAATGATTTCAGATGCAGTTTTACGTCTGGAAGCTGAAACCCAATTTTTGAGTTCCGATTGGCTAAAGTACAATCGCCTGCCCRGCTTGCTTACCGGTATTTCCATTCTACTGACTTTAGAATATAAGGATTGCACGGAAACCTTCAGGTAATCAGCAGCTTCCTTAACCGTTAAAAGGTCATTCGATCCGTCGTCAACCGGATTAAGATCTGAGACCATTTCTTCGATCCGTTCTACTTTTTCAAATAACTGACGGATGATCTCAGGAAGTTTCTCAAAGCCAAATGATTCCATAGCACAGTTTAATTTACCGCAATTTTGGGCATTATTTTGCTGCTATTATCCAATATTGGGGGAATTGGACTTTGATGTATTGCAAAAATTTTAAACTTCCCGTTTTAGGATTTGCCCTGCTCCAATGGTATTGTTTCTAAATTGCTATCGTGACTGGGTTTGATAAAGTCCCTAGTACCTGCTGGGTTTTCTTTACTTCCATCGGTATGGCACAGCTCAAAGTATGTTTTGTAGACACCTGGCTGAGGCGGATGGCAGACCCAAAGGCAATATTAGGGACGGTTTGGTTAGGTCCCCCTGAAAAACAGCTAAAATCCCTGTTTCAGAAAAAAACACCGTATCCTGACCATTAGTCAACCGATCGATGACCTTTTATCAAAGATCTGACGATATGCTTAGAAGCTGACAGCTCCGGTATCCCAAAGGGAAATCAATAAACCACCATCACAATGTTTTTACCATCAATTTTTGTTTTTTATCCCCTTATTACTTAAATTTAAGCTCTTCCATAAATCCACAGGGGATCAAAGGCAAGGTCCAAAAGACGGCATTTAATCGGATACCCGCCACCATGGCGAACCGTAGATATCCAGTTTAGACTGCGATCATAAATGACAATCGCCGGATACCGCCCATGCTTCCCAGAAGACAAACGGACAATAGCTTTATTTAATTTCATTTAACAGGAAAATTTTATGTTCAAGATTCTTGTACTGGATGATGATCAGAGCAATGCCGAAGTTATTCAGGCGGTACTGGAGGACCAGTCCTACCTTGTTACGGGCATCAACAATAGCGATGAGCTCCAGACTGCGATCACAGACTTCCAACCCGATCTTATCGTCATGGATATCCTGCTCGACAATGCTGACGGAAGGGAACTGTGCAATACCATCAAAGGTGATCCCGCGACGCAGGACATCCCCGTCCTTTTGATCACAGCAATGCTGGAATCGGAAGCCTACCAGATACCCAGCCAAGCCGAAGGGATCATATTTAAGCCCTTTGACTATGCCAAATTGCACCGCAAGGTGAACCGCCTCATCTCCTCAGTACCAAGGCAAAGAGATCGAAAACGTATGCGATAAACTTTGGACCGGATAAAAAAATGTGCATTCCATTTTTTAACTTGGACGCAATCTCCCTGCCAGGGAAAGAAGCGGCATCCTTTTGGAGCAAAAGATATAGCAGATTGCCCGGTCCTTTAGGGGTCAGCCAAAAACAACCCACCCCCTAACAACATTAACTAAACCCAGCAACAAACATTATTCTCGGAATCCCAATTGCTAAAATTGATTGTAGCAAGACATTATATCCAATATTTGTTATAATTGCATATATAATTATTCGAATGTTAACACAACTCTCCAAAAACACGGTCCAACTATTCAGTTGTGGCATCCTTATATCTTCTTTTTTTATTTTGTCATGCCAAAAACCAAGAACAGAGCCTGGGCCGACTATTCCCTCACCCGGTGCAACCACGTCAACAGTTAGCACATTTGCGGGGATTTTTGTTGCGGACATAAACAAACTAAAATCCCCGAACGGTATAGTCGCAGACGCTAATGGCAACGTATTTGTAGCAGATGAAGGGAAATACTGCATCAGGAAGATTGCACCAGACGGAACTGCTTCAATTTTGGCCGGGAGTACAACCGGTATCGCTGGCCATAAGGACGGCAAGGGAACAGACGCAATTTTTAGTAATATCTCGGGCATGGTACTCGACCGGTCCGGAAATATTCTGGCCGTAGATTGCGGAACAGGATACATCCGTAAAATTACGCCGGACGGAACGGTATCCACCATTGCCGGAAACGGTGTACAAACAACTGGAAATGGTCCTTTGGCAATTGTAAACGGACCGGCACTTTCAGCCTCATTCACATTTCCAAGAGGTATAGGCATAGATTCAAAAGGGAATATCTATATCACCGATAATAATTCATTGATCAGAAAACTAGATGCGACAGGCAATGTAAGCACCTTTGCAGGAGGCGTAAACCAGGGAAACCGCGATGGTCTGGGTACAGCGGCATTATTTAATGCCCCCCAAGATATCGCAATAGATGCAGCAGATAATCTTTTCATAACAGACAGGCAGAACCATAGCATCCGGAAGATCGATAAAAACGGCAACGTATCCACGTTGGCCGGAACCGGCCAGCCAGGGTCTGCCAACGGTAGCGGCAATGTCGCATCGTTTAAATTCCCGATGGGATTGACCATCGATGCTACAGGTAATCTATATGCGGCTGACTCTGGAAACCAGACAATCAGAAAAATCACCCCAACAGGATCGGTCACCACTTATGCAGGGACCGGTAGCAGTGGCGTGGTTAATGGCCCCGTCAGCACGGCAAGTTTTAATTATCCCGTCTCTGTTGAACTGACTTCAGACGGTACCATGTATGTTGGTGATGCAAACAATTTCCAGATAAGAAAAATTTCAGCTGATCAGATAGTCAGTACTATTTTGGGGGATTTTACGCCGACCGACGGCATTGGGACAACAGTCTATTTCAAACACCCGAGCGGAATGTCTACCGATAGTCAGGGCAATTTATTTGTAGCCGATGGAGGGAATAACATGATCCGCAAAATCAGCCCATCGGGAAACGTCACTTTTGTTGCCGGAAAAATACAATCAGGTTACAGCGACGGCCTGGGTTCAAATGCCAGCTTCTTAAATCCGGTTGGCTTATCTATCAATACAAAGAATGAAATTTTTGTTGCAGATTCAGGCAACTATGCCATTCGCAAAATCAGTATATCCGGTGCAGTTACCTCAGTAATCAAGAATAAGCCCCACGGAATTACCGCACCAACAGGTATTTTTGTGGATAAAAACGATCAGATCTTCTTTTCCGATAGCGGATATGGCTGGATCTATAAGCGCAGTGCCACGGGAGATATTATCGAACTGGCCTCGGGAACCTCAGGGCCTAGTGGTTTATTTTGGCAACAACCTTATCAGATCTGGGTAGATGATAAAGGTTACATTTATCTGGCCGATTCCGGCAATCACCGTATCTGTAAATCAGTTAATGACAGTGGTTCTTTTACAGTGCTCGCAGGGATGCAGAGCGCCGGAAATTTTGCCATTTATGGCCGGGGGGATGGCTTGGGCACAGCTGCAACATTTTACAATCCCAAGGCAATCGTGATGGACAGGGAAGCCAATCTATATGTTGCAGATGCATCGAACAATGTGATCAGAAAAATTTCAAGTACAGGCATGGTCACAACTTTGGCCGGTTCAGGCATCAAGGGACACGCTGACGGTGCCGCCTTAACGGCATCGTTCAACCATCCAGCCGGATTGGCACTAAGTCCTGACCAAACCATCTTATATGTGTCAGACCAGGGAAATAATTTAATCAGAAAAATCACGCTCGGCAAATAGTGCAAACTATCTCAACGGCTGCAAAACGGTCGATAAAATACTTCACATCGACGCATAATTTCTATATTGGAAAAACAAAAAAACGATACCGTGTTTAATCTCTTCAAGAAAAAAAACAGCAACATTCAGCAGGAATGGCAAACAAAAGGCGCCGAATATGCCAGCGCCGTAAACGAAATGGTCCGCTTTGCAGAAGAACATGGCTGGGACAACTGGAAAGGAAAAGACCCGAGCGATGATCGGGAACACCTTGCCCAGGCGGTACTGGCCTTGCTAAAAGAAGCCAATGAAAAAGGAGAAACTCAAAAATTCAGGCAGGATTTCCCACCTGCACATGCACCGCTGACCGGCCTGATGAACAACAATTCACAAAGCATCTGCCAACTCCAGTTCATCGAAGGGCAAAAGATTATTTTCCTTACCGGATCCCCTTATGAGCAGCGACAGGCCTTTTTGCTAAACGGCAGCGACCTCGTGGAACTGGATGAAAATATCCGCGCCATCGGTAAATCCAAAATCGGAGCGGTATTTGCCATTGCGGTAAAGGACAAGATTACCACAACCCAAGGCTGGCAGGGGGAAATAATCGCAGAATTTACGCTCAGCGAAGATTCAGATCACGGCATTACCGAAATGGTCCCCTTCAACGACGGCAAAAAAATCCTACTGACAACCGCTGAAGGCATTTTCATCCTGTCCCGCCAAGGAGAACAGATGATCCATCCGGTAGCAGATGAAGATGATGAAGAATGGAACCCTAACATTGATATGGAAAATGCCGCCATATCTGACGACAACCAGTTCATCATAGTAGCCGATCAGTGCAGCGATCACCGCATTCTCGATCCCCAAGGGAACCAGATTGGAGTAATCGGGCCACAATCCTCCTATCCGCATTACTGTCTGTTTTCCAAAGACGGCAGCCAGCTGCTGACCAATTCCTGCCATTTCTACAACGGGATCAGCATCGGCGTAGATACAGACAGATTGAACGGCATCTCTATACCTGCTTATGAAGAAAACGGGGATTTTACGCTACTGGATGACCAGATGCGCGTTTATTCGGGAATAGCAGCCTCCAAATATTATATCCTTGGCGACGCGTATGGCTATATCAGGGCAATTGACAAAGACGGAAAAACTTTATGGAGACACCATTTGGGCTCTAGCATCAGCGGCATGGCTATTTCCGACGACGAGCAGACCCTTTGGGTGGGCTCCCACTCCGGAATGCTCCATAAGCTCCGCCTGGGCGAAGGCCAGGACAGCCATACCATAGGAGACGGCAACCATTCAGAGGAATTCAGGATAATTTTTTGGAAAACTGAACCMAAGCCTTTGTTTTGGTAACAGCTAAAACCTGCAACTACTATGATACTTGCAGGTTTTGTATTTAAATAGCTTAAAAATTAAGAATTCATGTTCTTCCCCATTTCCTCTGAAATATGCAGTAAAGATTATCAAAAAATAGCTCCGAAATAGAGGAAGCTTAGTCCAAAAAATCATTAATTAATATCCCTGTCTTGCATACCAACTGTCCTGTCAGGGACAGAGCAGGCATCGTTCCAGAACAAAAGATACAGCAAATGGCCAGGTCCGCAGGAGATAACCAAATTTATCACAAAAGCTGCAAACCTAAATGGGTACAAGACACTTCTTTTCTAGGACAATTATTTTCCATTTGACGTACGAGTTGCTATCTGTGAAACAAAAGTAAGCTGCCATTGAGTTTGCTGTTTAGGCCGCCTAATGCAACCCATTGTTGGTCGTCCTTTGTTTACTTTTTCCGCGCGTACCGTAATTGTATCAGTCCAGTATCAAATGTTTTTGCTGTTTTGAGTTCAATTGCTTGCTCAGGTCTTTCGTCTTTAAAAAGTCTTATCCCGTTACCTAATAAAACTGGGATAACCGAAATGATAAACTCGTCTATTAAGTTTTGTTTCAATAATTCATTTATAACTTCAGCACCACCGTCACAATAAATATTCTTTCCTTTTTCAGACCTTAAACCTTTGAGTAATTCAGTTATATCTCCCGTATAGAAAGTCGTTCTGCCTACTTTCGGCCTTTCAGTTCTTGTTATGACATAAACATCCCGTTGTCCGTTATCGTAATGAGATGCTCCGATTTCGTTAACTACATAGTCATAGGTTCTTCTACCAATAATTATGGTGTCAATTTTGGACGTAAATTCCGCATAACCATAATCTTCCCCTTCTTTTTCTACAAGTTTCAAAAAGCTTAGGTCATCATTTGGTTTTGCAATGTAACCATCTAGGCTCATTGCAATGAAAAGTGATATTGTTCGCATATATTTTAAATTTTAATGTTTCGGCAAAATTACTTTTCTACAACCTATTGCACTTTGTAAAAATGCGACAAATTAAAGTAGTGACGGTGAAAGTCCAGTATTTCGCTTGATTTCATTGCTAAGGTGCGAATGGTCATAATAGCCACATTCAAATGCAATATCCAATAAGCTCCGGTTTTGCCTTGAATTTTTGATTAAACTCAAAGCATTTCGAAAACGGATAATATTTGAATATTCTTTTGGTGACAGACCAATGAGCTTTTTAAAATTTCGCTCCAATTGTCGTACCGTTGTGAAATTCCGTTTTGATAGCTCATAAATACTGATTTGTCCGTTCGTTGAATGTATGTCATCGATAGCTGATCGCAGTTGGTTGTTTTTGCTTTTTATTCTTTCTGAAAAAAAATGGTCAAAATAATTAAATGGGTTGTCAAGTATTTTATCAACATTAAATGAGTTATATTTTTCAAACTCAACGGTATCATTAGTCAACTCATTTTGTGAAGCATAGTTATAGAAATTAGCAAAAGTTGCAGGTTTCAGGCACACGCCCATTAAACGTGTATCGCGGTCAATTAAGCTGTCTTTGAAAGAATTCATTGCACCGACTACATAAGTTTTCCCAAAGTCCATCGAAACCGAGCCATTATCTGTCAAACAAGTATTTCCCAAATTCACTACTATACCAGCACAGCCATCTGGAAAAACCCGCTCCCATTGTCTTTCAAGCTCATTCCCCTTCAGTTCCCAATAGAAATGAATAAAGGGGTCTAATTCTTTGCAAGGTTTTATTTTTTTGTATTTCATCATTTTCTGTTGTGTTGTTCGCTGCAATACCCCCCGACTGATAAATATAGCCATGAGGTGGTCCGAAAATTTATCCATTTACTTTCAAGAGATAATAGGGAAAAGGAAAAGCAGCTTTTAGATCTTGCCTATAATTCAGCGAGAAAAAAAATGGCCGGATACACTGTTCCAGCTTTATGGACAGACAAAGGTAAATGATAATTTAATAAATATCTCCTGGGAAGATCTTACCGCGATGGCCTGCATAGCCACTGAAACGGTAAGCTGCACCTTATCTGATTTTGAGGATCAGCAGATTATTGATAGGAACGGAACAAAAATAACGGTACTTAATCATGAGGGACTTTCTAAAATAAAAAATTGAACGCTACAATATTAAATACAATGACTACTAAAAAAGCATTCCTTAAGCTATGCCCAGAAAGCCTTAATCTTGGAAACAGAACAACATACAAACGAAAATCCACGAGAAGTTTTTATCTCAACACCTGGATCAGCACCATACTTTTTTTGCCAGACAGAGACAGCATCAAGTTAAAATGTACAGGGAACCGTGGAATAAACAGCGAAGCGCTTTATGCCGCAAAAGTCCATGTTACAGATTAACACTGCTGTATATTGTCCATAAAAAAGAATGGCAACCTTGCTATCCTGACCAATAGTCTGCAAAATATGAAAACAACTTGTTTTTACGCCAGAGCTTTATTAAGTTTAAGAAACGAACCTTTATGAAGCAGAACCCGATCGTATTATACATAGATGCCAATAAAAACGACAGCTTTCTGAGCTATACTCAAGATCCAGATAAGATTGCTAAAAATATCAATCATTTTGGAGAAGAATATGCCCAAGATATAGAAATAAGAAAATCTATATACACGGATGACGTAGTAAGTATAAACATTGTTGGAAAATACATTTGCATTTTACATACCAATACAGATTTCCAAAGAATGCTGTTTTTTGATGCTATGGCTATTTCGGATGCGGGTATGGTGGAGACTTTTTTAACCAAACTATACAATAACGCCTTATCTGATGATTTCTTATACAAACTTGAATACCTAAAGACTCATTCTTCCCGGTTTTTTTATCCAGTTTTGTTAAGCAGTGATCTCCCTTCCCCTGAATAAAACTTCATATCAATCCCGTATTTCCCCTTTCACGCTTTACCTGTGGACCTACAAAAAATCCGGCCCTGGAAAAACCTCTGCCTGCAATCCGGTATTTTGGTCCCGCATCCGCAAAAAACAGTTGTTCCATTTAAAAATTATACCTGGTCAAATAGCCCTTCGGGATCACAAAACCACTCAAGGACGCCATTTTACCGCTCCCATAATCAAAAATTTTTAAAAATTTATAAAGTAAATTCAGCAGATAAACTAACAACCGCATCATATACGGCAAAGACTTCATCCTGATCGATAAAGTCTTTGTCTTGAAGTATTAAGCAATTGCCGATCAACGGGAAAAAGTAAGGGTTCCGAAGCCGAGCTGATCATAACCTCCACTATTTGGTCCATAATCTCCACCACCGCCCTCAGGCCGTACTTTTGCAGCAAATTGGGTAGTATAGGCAGCTGTTTTCCCTTTTACCTTCACATAATAATTGTAAACCAGTTCCCATCCCGGGCGTATGGTGCCACGTCCAGCGCTTGAAATAACCGTATGATTTGAATTTTCACAGTTGTTATAAGTTGTAAACGGGACGGTATTGGTTGTATTGATGTTATAGGCCGCGATATATTCACTAACCCCTAAAAGGGGCGGATTAACATGGCTCCAGGGGTTATAATCGAAAAAGTTTTGTCCCTGATTATACAGCATTTGGCAAAAAGTACCGAAAAGAGGAACCTCCATTGTTGCATGCCCCTGATCTCTCCCCGCCTCCTGGCCCTGGTCCATACCATTTGGATATGTAGCCGTAGTCACTCTTCCGATAAAGGCGGTGCCGGTCCCGCTATGCTGGTAATAATCTATTGCATAATTAATCTTGGCCACATCATCGCAAAGAATGCCTATGGCCAACACCGTACATAAGTTGGACATATCCCAGTTAAACCAGTAATGTGTATTACAGGTATTGTTATGTCTATTCAGAAAATCGCTCGAAACCGGATAGTATACATTCAGCATAAAATTTTTAAAAGCCGTAAAATCTGCTGCCGACCAACCATTATAACTCCGCATAATTTCTGCAGCATTGGCCCATTGGTAACCCTGCAGGCCTRCCGCCAGCTGTTTGTTGCTGTCCCCATCAATATACTTGCACTTAACAGCCCAGGCATTCATAATCGCTATGGCATTTGCGCCACAAGCAGCATCGCCCTTAATTTTCCATCGTAGTGCATTCTGATAGGCAGCTGCAGCATCCTGACAGGCCAGGATATAATTTTCAGCCCTTCCGCTTGCTGCTCTTCCACGCACAATGGTATCAACCGGCCGCGGAACATAGGTGGCTGCAGAACGGCCATTGGCTACAAGTTTATTCCAGCCATCCAGCCAGGGTTGTGCCCCTGCATTTACCTTACTGGTCATCCGCGTAAAATCAGCCGCAGAATGAAGCATCCCTGGGTGTACAACAGTGCTTACCCGCCCTAGCGCAGCGGCTACCAATTGTTTTCCGGGCACCAGGCCAGCACTCAAATCTGCCGGATCTTCAGTAACGATTGGCTTACTGCATCCGCAAATGACAGTTACCGCGCAAAGTGTGAGTAGATTCATTTTTGTTTTCATAGTTAATAGATAATTGGTAAAAATATGATCCGCCTTTAAATGCAAAAGGCCGGCTTAACAGCCTTGCATTGTGACATGCTTATTTTCAACAATCAGCCTCATTGGTGTCAGGTTATTCAGCTATACGAGATAAACGCCTAAAAGGCAATTTCCTGATAAGTTTCATTTGTTAATTAATTTTAGTTAGATTTTAAATTGATCTTTGGTGGACGGACCATCCAAGGTTTATATATTCCAAAGGCAAAACTGTAAACCCTCCATACTCTTTTCGTAAGATATATTTTACATTTTAAAATCAGGGACCCACAATTGAACATCACCTGACTACATTTAGCTTAGGTTAGCCAAATGTAAACCAGGCAAATTATGCTCATATTACCTATTTGTTAATCTATTGATCTGGCCATACCCTACTGTCGGGCTTCCGGTTGTGTGCGTGTTATCAGTTTAATATATCCAAGTGTTAGTTGTGCAGATTATTTATATTTCCGATAGCCACAGGGAACTCTGCTAAAGAAACCCTGACCATGATACTTCCCCCCGTCAGGGACAGACGCGGCATCGTTCCAGAACAAAAGATACAACTGATGGCCCGGCCCGAATAGGTATATTTTAAAAAAACCAAATTGATTAAATCACTTTTGATTTCTAAATTTGTTTAAAAGCGACCGGAAAACTGCCTATATCGAATAAACTGGATTTGAAATCAAGTCCCATCAAAATTTTAATTGACTTATCATGATTATCGGGAGAAGACTTAGGCGCACACTCTGGAAAGACCAATCAGCAAGCAAGAGGCCCGATAAGTTAATGGTCGGCACAAGTTAAAAGAACGGTCGGGTGAGTCAGGCTTATTGCTTAGGTAAGACCTAAATTGTAGAAAACGCCTGACCGTTCAAGATGGGAAATAAAACCATTGCCTATGGATGCATTGAATAAGACAAAAAAGTATGTATTAAATAAACTGGATTTGAAATCAAGTCCCATCAAAATTTTAATTGACTTATCATGATTATAGGGAGAAGACTTAGGCGCACACTCTGGAAAGACCAATCAGCAAGCAAGAGGCCCGATAAGTTAATGGTCAGCACAAATTAAAAGAACGGTCAGGTGAGTCAGAGCGTTTGCTAAAGGTAAGATCTAAATTGTAGAAAACGCCTGACCGTTTAAGATGGGACTTATAAAACCGTCAGCTATGGATGCACTGAATAAGACAAAAAAGTATGTCTATTTCATCGGGATCGACATATCAAAAGAAACCCTGGATATCGCTGTCATGGTTCGGGGATCTATTTTGGTCCACAATACCATCCCCAATGAACCAAAAGCGATCAAGGACCATATGCTACACCTGAAAGCGTCTTTGAAGTTTACCACCAGAAACGCCGTTGTTGGCATGGAAGATACTGGAATCTATGGCAATTACCTGATCAACAAACTGAAGACGCTTAAAATCGATACTGTCGTCGACTCGCCCCTTCGTATTAAAAATTCTTTGGGTTTAATCCGAGGAAAAACCGATAAAAAAGACGCCGAAAGAATCGCGCTGTACCTCTATAAATCCAGGGATGTATTAAGATTAAGGGTACCAAAGCGGCCGATCATCGAACAATTGGCCGGTTTATCCACTTTAAGAAAGCGCTTACAATCGCTTCATATCGCGATGCGGGTACCCTTAAAAGAGAATACAGGCTTTGTGAAGAAAGGCCTGATCGAACAGAATAACAGGCTTTGCTCCAGGAGTATCGATGCCCTTAGACTGGATATACAGGACGTTGAAGATTCGATCGAGGCGACATGGAAAGCGGATGAAGAAACAAACCGACTGATGACCTTAATGCAGTCAGTGCCCTGTGTCGGGCCCGTGATCGCACTGGAAATCCTTATCTGCACCAACGAATTTAAAAACATAAAGACCATCAGACAGTTCGCATCTTACGCTGGAGTAGCGCCCTTCCCTTATAAATCTGGTACCACGGTCCATAAGAAAACCCGGATATCAAAGATTGCCAATAAAAAAATGAAAGCCCTGCTACATAACTCTGCAGTTCTGGCCAGAAGGTTCATCCCGGATATCAAGGCTTACTATCACCGCAAAATAGACATAGAAGGAAAACACAAAATGTCAGTACTCAATGCAATCCGGTTAAAAATCGCCGCAAGGGTATATGCCTGTGTCAAAAACAATAGATTGTATGAGAAAAAACACGAATACAGACCCACAACCTACATCCCTTGATAAAGAACAAAAGACCATGTTGATACTCGCGCGGACCGACGATTATCAATATGGCTGACCTTCAAAAAGCTTCAGCTTTGGCTTCATAAGCTTATAAGATGAGGGATGAAAAATTCCGTCCCTTTTTAATACCAATAAAGGAGCAATTTTTTCTTTTTTAAAACTTCTCCATAAGCCTGAGCTTCTAAACAAAAATACTGCCGTTTTAAATTTTATCCCAATATTCCCTGTGCTTTTTTGATTACTGCAGCCATATCTATCCCCTTACCCAAAACTCCGGAAAAAAGATCCCCGGTTTCTTTCAACCTGTCGGTGGCATTCGGTGCTTTCGCAAGAAAAAAGGAAATTTATTTCTTGGCAGATTTTTGCATTTAAAAAAATTCCTGCCAGACTTTTAACAGAATCTATTTGAATTGGGCATTGTGCGATCTTTAGTGACAATCGGAGACTGGGAAAGGTGAAGAA